>JAEYUE010000098.1 GCA_023433655.1 Pseudomonadota bacterium
CGTCGGTCATCGAATGGCTCAGCAGGGCCGTCGGGGACGCCGGCCGGTCGCGCACGCGAATTGGCTGCCATGCCTCGCCGAAGCGGCGGCGGAAGGCGCCCGCGCCGGGCGCGGCGCTGCGCCAGGTGGTCGCCGTGGCCGGGGCGGTGACCACGCCCGCCACCACCGCGCCGCCGCGCACCAGGGCGATGTTGACCGTGTAGCTCTCGCGCCCCTCGACGAAGCCCCGGGTGCCGTCCAGCGGGTCGACCAGCCAGAACCACTCGGCCGCCTCGGCCGGCACGCCGTCGGCGGCCGCCGCCTCCTCGGCCACCGCCTGGACGCCGGGATACAGGGCCTCCAGCCGCGCCAGGATCAGGGCCTCGGCCTCGCGATCGGCGCGGGTCACCGGGCTGTCGTCGGCCTTGGATTCGACCGTTACCCCGTTGCGCCAGTAGGGCAGGATGACGCGGGCCGCGTCCTCGGCGATGTCGGCCAGCGCCTCGGTCAATGCGCCCGAGGCGAGGTCGGCGGTCAGTCGTTTGCTCATGGCCGCTCCGATAGACCATCGCGGCGGTTTGAAGAACCGGCAAATCAGGGCAGCGTTCGCGCCAACGATCCGCTGTTGTTTCCGAGCCGATGACCGACGCCTCCGCACCCTCCGCCCTTCCCGACGGCCAGGCCCTGGCGGCGCTCGTCGCCGGCAAGCTGTGCCATGACTTCATCAGCCCCGCCGGGGCGATCAGTTCGGGCCTCGACCTGCTGAAGGACCCGACCGCCCAGGATATGCGCGACGACGCCATGGGCCTGATCGAGGCGAGCGCGCGGAAGATGGTCTCGCTCGTCGGATTCGCCCGCGTCGCCTTCGGGGCCTCGACCTCGGCCGAGCGGTTCTCGGGCACCGAACTGGGCGACCTTGTCGCCGGGATGACCGAGGGCGGCCGGGCGACCGTCGACTGGCGGGTGGACGGCGGCGACTTCTCCAAGCCCCAGGCACGCGCGCTGGTGAATCTGGCCTACCTCACGGCGGCGGCCCTGCCGTCGGGCGGCTCGGCGGTCATCTCCTCGACCCGGGGCGACAGCCTGATCCTCTCGGGGGTGGCCGAGGGCGCCCGGGCGCGCCTGAAGCCGGAGGCCCTGGCGGGTCTGTCGGGCCTGCCGCTCTCGGAAGGTCTGCCCGGGCAATGGATCCAGCCATACTGGTTGTGGCTGACCCTGTCCGAGGCGTGCGGCGTACTGGAGGTCGAGGCGCTGGAGGGCCGTGTCGCCCTCACGGCGCGGATGCCTAACTGACCCTTAAGCCGGTTTCCCAAGGAGTCGTTAACCGCCGCACTCGATGATGGGCCAGCACAGTCGCGGGCGTTGTGCGCGTCTGTTCCGGAAACCAGACCTTGACCCTCAGAACCTGCCTGATCGTCGATGACAGCCGGATCATCCGCAAGGTCGCTCGGCGCATTGTCGAAGGCCTCGGCTTCGAGGTCGACGAGGCCGCGGACGGTTCCGAAGCCCTCGCCTTCTGCTCCGGCGTCATGCCCGAGGTCATCCTTCTGGATTGGTCGATGCCGGTGATGGACGGCCTGACCTTCCTGCGCAGGCTGCGCGGCCTGCCCGGAGGGGCCGGGCCCAAGGTTCTGTTCTGCACCATCGAGACCCGGGCCGAACGCATCGCCGAAGCCCTTTCCGCCGGCGCGGACGACTATGTGATGAAGCCGTTCGACGGGGAGATCCTGACCTCCAAATTCGCCGAGGTGGGGGCGGTCTGAACCGATGTCGCCGGACGCCTTCGAACGCCTGCAGTCGCTGATGGCGTCCCGCGCCGGGTTCCGCCTGACGCGCGACCGCATGAAGCTGGCCGAGCACCGTCTGGGTCCGCTCGCCCGGCGCGAGGGCTATGAAAGCGTCGACGCCCTGCTGACCGCCCTGTGGGCCCGGCCGGTCGCCTCGCTCGGCTGGGCGGTGATCGAGGCCCTGCTCAATCCGGAGACCTGGTTCCGCCGCGACCGGGCGACCTTCGACACCTTCGCCCGCGAGCTGCTCCCTGCCCTGTCGGCCGCCCGCGACGGCGCTCCGGTCAAGGTCTGGTCGGCCGGCTGCTCGACCGGCCAGGAGGCCTGGTCGCTGGCCATCGGCGCCCTGGACGCCGGCTTCCCCGTCGAGATCGTCGCCACCGACCTGTCCCAGCGTGCGCTGGAGAAGGCCCGTTCAGGCGCCTACACCGGCTTCGAGATCCAGCGCGGGCTGAAGGCCGGCACCATGCTCGCCTGGTTCGAACAGGCCGAGGAGAACTGGATCGCCCGGCCGGAACTGCGCGCCGCGGTGCATTTCGCTCGCGCCAACCTGCTGGATCCGCCCGCCGACGGCCCCCGCTTCGACGTCATCTTCTGCCGCTATGTGCTCGGCGATATGGAGCCGGCCCGGCGCGGCCAGGTTCTCGACAACCTGGAGCGGCGACTGGTCGACGACGGTTGCCTGTTCCTGGGCGCCGACGAGGCGCCGGCCGGCGACAGCATCGCCTTCCGCCCGGTCGCCGGCCGGCCCGGCCTGTTCGTCAAGACGCCGGCGGCGCTCAGGCGCGCGGCCTAGGCTCCGCCGGCGCGCGCCGCTTCGCCCGGCATAGATCGCACCATTCCCACCCTTCCCGTCGCCGGTCCGGTCGCCACCGGTGTCGCCGGCACATCCATTGCCGGATCAGGCTCCTGAGCATCGCACGCCTCCCTGGAGCCACGGGGCATAAGCGGAATCGCTGAACAAAATCCAGCCCGTCGGGGCCCTTCTTCCGAGACCGACAGGCGACCGTTCGGTCGCGCGCAGGAGGCAACCCTGCGCCCATGATGACGCAGCCCGCCGGCGTCGCTAGGCTACCCCGTCATCGGG
>JAEYUE010000104.1 GCA_023433655.1 Pseudomonadota bacterium
TGGCCGACAGCCTCGCGCTGCACATCCGGCTGATGGACCGGGAGGGGCGCGCCATCCCGCTCCGCAGGCCCTACGACCCGCACACCGACGGGGCCGGCCGCCTGACGGGTCTGGTTCCCTGAGCGGCGGCGCCGCAACTGGTCGCCCGCTCCTGGAGCGATCGGCTGGCGGCGGCTCATGGCGAGGGTTCCGAAGGCGGGACAATCCGTCCGACTCGCGCGGACGCTCGACCTCACCGTCACCGGCCTTTGCGTCAACCCCTGCGGCGACAAGGTGAACGAGCGGTTCCGGGAGATCTGGAGAGGCTTGAGCGGCGAGAGAGCCTGATGGCCGCAATGCCCCCCGGATGCCGTCCCTAGCGCATCGGATGTCCCCATCCGATCACGCAATCTTTTGTGGCCGCCATCCCCATCGGATGTTGGATTGAGGAGACTAAACGGAGGGGGTGATCACATGCTCGATTGGGACGTGTACAGCGGTTCGGACCCGATGCTCCATCTTCCACTGGAGGGGCCAACGGGCATTGATGAGCCAGGCTGGTTCCCTGAACTCGTCAGCAAGGAAGAGTTCGACGAGTTCCAGCCCATGTTCGGTAGCGAAGCAGGGGATGGAGGTGACGCTACTGACCTTGGCGAAGTCGTCGTGACGGGTGAGCGGGAGGACGACCCCTACGATGAATGGTGGGAGACGGGCGGCTGGGGATCCGGCGGCGGCCCCGGCCCAGGCTTGGGCTCAGGAGGCGGCGGTAGCGGCGGCCAAACCGCAAATGTCGATGGGCTTGACGGACATCAAGGGCTCGATTGCGCCACCAACGCGATCAAGGAGGAAATCAACAAGCTACCGACGAACAACACCAACGAACATGTGGCGGTCGTTTTTAGAGGTCCAGACGGCAAGCTCTACACAAGCCCGCCGTTCACGGGCGCGAACGGCCAGGTTGACTACTCGCAGCTAGGTGTATGGATGCACGGTCGTGGCATCGGCCTTTCTGATGTTGTGGGCCTCTACCACAACCACCCGGCTTCGACGAGCACCCATACCGACGGCGACTATCACCGCTACCCTTCGAATGCCAATACCGTCGCGCCTGGCTCCTTTAATGACTGGGCCGCTGCGACTGGGTTCGTCTTGAACGGCGCGAACGCCGCGACCTTTGTGATGATCCTTGAAGATCAGAATGGCGATACCCGGCACTTCGCCTACGCCGACAAGGCGAAGTACGAAAACCTGACTCAAAAGGAGATGGAAGACCGCAAAGACCTGCCTCCGACGACCGGTAGTTGCGGTGGAGGCTGATGAAAACCGGTTGGATCATGACGGCGCCAACAATCTTGGCCGGGTTATTGATAGTCGGAACAACTGCCTGCGCGCAGACGCCGACGCGAGCTGACCCTCTCGCCGGGATGCCCCCGCTCAGCCACCCGACCCCGCCTGAACGCACGGCCTCGCGCCATGAATTCCTCTGCGAAGGCAAACCATATGTCATTGAGGTCACGCAGACCTACGTTGGGGGGCCAGAGCTGCGGCGAGTGACATTGGCTGCCCTCGAGACGCCGTACGGGCCGGTCAGCCGCACCGACCATGCTCGACTCGATGGGGTGCTGGAGCCATTCGATCTACTTTTCGCGGTGACCCAGCAATGCCAAGGCCCCACCTTTGGGCTATCGTTCCTTGGCCGCCGACGAGGGGGTAGTGACAATTCCAGTGTCACAGTCTGGTTCGAGCGAAACCAAATCACACGGATCGGCCCTTAGCCGAAGGCAGGGAAGGTGCGCCCGAGAGCCGGGTAGATCTCCAACATCGGATATGCCGCTGCGAGCGGAGCTCTACCCCCTCAGCGTCGCCCCCGCCTTGCCCGCCGCCGCCACGACCCTGGCCGACAGGGCCTCGATCTCGGCCTCGGTCAGGGTGGCCTCGCGGGGCTGGATGACGACTTCGAGCGCCACAGACTTCATGCCCTCGGCCACGCCGGGGCCGCGGTAGACGTCGAACACGCGGACCTCGGCGATCAGGGCCTTGTCGGCGCCGGACACGGCGCGCACGAGGTCGCCGGTCGCCTTGCCGTCCTCGACCACGAAGGCGAAGTCGCGGGTCAGCGGCATCAGGGGAGCCAGAGAGGCGGCGCCGCGCGCCTTGGTCGCCTTGCCGCGCGGCTCGGGCACGGCGTCCAGAACGATCTCGAAGGCCAGCATCGGTGCGTCGGCGTCCAGCGCCTTCAGCACGCGCGGGTGCAGGGCGCCGAACTCGGCCATGACGTTCTTCGGACCGAGCTGCAGCCGGGCCGAACGGCCGGGGTGCCACCAGTCGCGGTTCTGGCCCTGGACCAGCTGCAGCGAGGCGACGGGGGCGCCCAGCTCCTCCAGCAGGGCCATCAGGTCGCCCTTCAGCGCGAACAGGGCGTCCTCGGCGCCGCCGCCCCAGTGGCGCGGGCTCTTCGGCGCCACGAGGCCGGCGATGACGGTGCGCTGGCCGGTCGGGCTGTCGTCCAGGTAGATGGGGCCGATCTCGAACAGGGCCACGTCGGGATGACCCCGGTCGGCGTTGCGCGCCGCCGCCCCGATCAGGTTCGGCAAGGCCGAGGGGCGCATGCAGTCCAGGTCGGCGGCGATCGGGTTCTCGATCCTCAACCGGTCGTCGCCGCCGCCGAACAGGGCCGCGGTCGACTGTTTGGTGAAGGACCAGGTGACGGCCTCGGCATAGCCCATGGCGGCCAGCGCCCGGCGGGCGGTGCGCACCCGCGCCTGGCGCGGATTGAGCACGCCCTTCGACGGCGCGCCGAGGTCGGGCAGCGGGGTGGCCGGCAGTTCGCCGTAGCCCTGGATGCGCGCCACTTCCTCGACCAGATCGGCCGGGCCCTCAACGTCGCGCCGCCACGATGGCGGTGTGACGGTCCACGGGGCGCCGCGTTCGACGGTGAAGCCGAGGCGGGTGAGGATTTCGGCGATGCGGTCCTCGTCCAGCGACAGGCCGGTCAGGGCGCCGACGCGGGCCGGATCGAAGGCGAAGGCGGGCGGATTGGCCGGGGCCTCGCCGGCCACCACGATCTCCGACGGCTCGCCGCCGCACAGGTCGAGGATCAGCCGCGTCGCCAGCTCCAGCCCCGGGACCACGAAGTCGGGGTCGACGCCGCGGGCGAAGCGGTACTGGGCGTCGGAGTTGAGGCTGAGCGTGCGGCCGGTCTGGGCCGTGACCAGCGGATCGAACCAGGCGCATTCGACGAAGACGTCGACGGTGTCGTCCGAACAGCCGGTCGACTCCCCGCCCATGACGCCCCCGAGACCGATCGGCCGCTCGCCGGCGGCGTCGGCGATGACGCACATGGTGGCGTCGAGGGCGTAGGTCTTGCCGTCGAGGGCGATGAGATGCTCGGGCGTGCCGGCGGCGATGCCCTCGGCCCCACGGGACAGCTGTCCTCCGCGCACCACGATCTCGCCGCCCACCAGCCTGGCCGCGTCATAGACGTGCAGCGGGCGGCAGCGGTCGTAGGCGACCAGGTTGGTGACGTCGACGAGGCGGTTGATCGAGCGCAGGCCGATGGCGGTCAGCCGGCGCTGCAGCCACTCGGGCGACGGGCCGTTCTTCACGCCGCGGATCAGCCGGCCGGCGAACACCGGGCACATCCCGGGCGCCTCGATGCGCACGGTGATCGGGGACGGGAAGATTCCGGGCACGGGCGCGACCGACGGCGTCTTCAGCTCGCCGAGGCTGGCCGCGGCCAGATCGCGGGCGATGCCGGCGACGCCCAGCCAGTCGGCGCGGTTGGGGGTGACCTCGAAATCGATCACCGGCTCGGCGCCGAACACGCCGGCGGCGGGCTCGCCGACCTCGTGCGCGTCGTCCAGCTCGAGGATGCCATCGCTGTCCTCGGCCAGCTCCAGCTCGGCGGCCGAGCACAGCATGCCGTGCGAGACCACGCCGCGCACGGGTTTCTCGACCAGGGTCACGCCCAGGCCGGGCACATAGGCGCCGATCGGGGCGTAGATGGTGGTCAGGCCCGCGCGCGCGTTCGGCGCGCCGCAGACGATCTCCTTCGGGCCGTCGACGGTGTCGACCTGGCAGACCTGCAGCCGGTCGGCGTCGGGATGGCGCGCGGCCGAGACGATCTTCGCCACGGTGAACGGGGCGAGGGCCGCGACCGGGTCATGCACCTCCTCGACCTCGAGGCCGGCCATGGTCATGGCCTCGGCCACGGCGTCGACCTCGGCGTCCGTATCGAGATGGTCCTTCAGCCAGGAGAGGGTGAATTTCACGCCGACGGCTCCGACGAAGCGGCGATCTGCGACAGGGACTTGACCCCCTGCAACTCCTCGAGCAGGGCGTCCGAGCCGGTGAAGCCGACCTGCACGAAGCGGCAGCGCACGAAACGGCAGTCCTTCACGCCCACGAGGCCGGCCATCCTGTCCTGGCTCAGCGGCCGGTAGAGCAGGGTCCGCATGTCGGTGGTCGTGCCCATGGCGCAGCTGTCGAAGACGGTGCCGATCATCACCGCCATCACCGCCGGGCCCTCGATGACGCAGTCAGTGAAAGTCTTGCCCTCGAGCGCCATCTGGCCGGCGTTCCAGTGGTGGACGGCGAGTTGCGGCAGCCAGACGGCTTCCTTCTCAAAGATGGTGCGGGCCACCAGGGCGCGGCCGGCGGCCTCCTCGGGGGTCATGGTCGGCGGGGTCTCGGTCATGGAGGAGTCCTAGATGCGATTCAGGCTCAGTCGACAGTCCGGACCTGCTCGACCAACGCATTGAGTAGCTGATCGGCGCCGGTGATGCCGAGAGAGAAGAACTGGCAGTTCCTGAAGGTGCAGTTGCGCACCGGAATGGCGCCGATCGCCATCTTGCCGTTCAGCGACCGGAACAGCATGCCGCGCATGTCCCCGCCGGTCTGGCCGAAGTTGACGCCCTCGAAATGCGTGCCCTCGAGCACGAGCATAAGCGCCGGGCCCTCGATCGTGCAGTCGGTGAAAGTGCGGCCCTCGATCACCGCGCCCCCGCCCGAGGTCACGCTGGCGCGGTAGAGATCGAACAGGGTGAAGCGTCCGCCGGTGATCTCCTTCGCCAGCGGGTCCAGTTCTCGCGTTTCCGTCGGGGCCGTTCGGGGCTCGGTCATCAGGACAGTCCGCTGGCGGGGTTGGGGGCGGCGAAGGCCGAAAAGCCGTAGTGGGCCAGCCACCGGGTGTCGGCCTCGAACATCGGACGCAGGTCGGGAATGCCGTACTTCAGCATGGCCAGGCGATCGACGCCCATGCCGAAGGCGAAGCCCTGGTATTCGTCGGGGTCGACGCCACAGTTGCGCAGCACGTTGGGGTGGACCATGCCGCAGCCGAGGATCTCCATCCAGCTGTCGCCGGTGTTCAGCTTCAGCTCGCCGCCCGAGCGGTCGCAGCGGATGTCCATCTCGGCCGAGGGCTCGGTGAACGGGAAGTGGTGCGGCCGGAACCGGGCGTCGACATCGTCGACCTCGAAGAAGCGGGCCACGAAGGTTTCCAGCGTCCACTTCAGGTGGCCCATGTGGATGTCGCGGTCGATCACCAGGCCCTCGACCTGGTGGAACATCGGCGTGTGGGTGGCGTCGGAGTCCTTCCGGAAGGTCCGGCCCGGGGCGATGATCCGGATCGGCGGCTTCTGGTTCTGCATGGTCCGCACCTGCACCGGGCTGGTGTGGGTGCGCAGCACCTTGCGCTCGCCCGTCTCCGGGTCGGGCCTGAGGAAGAAGGTGTCGTGGGTCTCGCGCGCCGGATGCCGGGGCGGGAAGTTCAGGGCGGTGAAGTTGTGGAAGTCGTCCTCGATGTCCGGCCCTTCCGCCACGGCGAAGCCCATGTCGGCGAAGATGGCGATCATCTCGTCCATGACCTGCATGGTCGGATGGACGCCGCCCTTGCGCCGGGGACGGGACGGCAGGGTCAGGTCGACGAGCTCGGCCCTGAGCCGGGCGTCCAGTTCGGCGGCCTCCAGCTCGGCCTTGCGGGCGGTCAGGGCCGCCGACACCCGGTCGCGCAGGCCGTTGATCATCGGCCCCTTCTCGCGGCGTTCGTCGGGGCTCATCGCGCCCATGCCCTTGAGCAGGCCGGAGATGGAGCCCTGCTTGCCGAGGGCCGCGACGCGCAGCTCCTCGACGGCAGCCGCGGTCTCCGCGCCGCCGATGGCGTTGATCAGGTCGAGTTCGAGCTGGTTGAGGTCGGTCATCGCCGCAGTCGTCTAGCGGTCCGCAGGGCTTTCGTCACCCCGCCCGCGCGTCTGCGGCC
>JAEYUE010000184.1 GCA_023433655.1 Pseudomonadota bacterium
GCGTGGCAGTCCCTAGGGGAATCGAACCCCTCTTTTCAGGTTGAAAACCTGACGTCCTAACCGATAGACGAAGGGACCGCTGCGCGGGGAGCCGGCGATATAGCCGCCGATTCCGAAGGGTGCAAGCGGCTTTGCCGTAGAATTCTCGCCGACCGCCGTTCAGGCCATGCGCGGGTCGGCGACGTCCTCGATCTCCAGCTGCACGCCGCGCCGTCCGTTCCAGTCATCGGCCTTCAGCCGGCCGGCCACGCTCAGCCCGCCGTGCCCGGACAGCAAGGCCTTGCCGCCCGGCAGGTCGGCGCAGCGCCAGGCGATGGCCCTGACCGCGGCCCCGTCGGCCCCGACCAGGCGGCAGCGCACATGGCCGCCGTTCATGGCCACGGGCTCTCGCACCGCCACATGCTCGAGGGCGAACATCGGCTCCGGATTCGCCGGCCCGAACGGGGCCAGCTGTTCGAACTGCTCGAACAGCGGCCGGGTCGCCGCCCGCGGCTCGATCAGGGCGTCGATCTCGACCGCGTCCATCGCCTCGGCCGCCGGCTGCTCGCCGGCCATGCGGTCATTCAGAAAGTCCCGCAACCGGGCGATCGAATCGGTCTTCACCGTCAACCCCGCGGCCATGGCGTGCCCGCCCCCGGCCATCAGCACGCCGGCCTCCCACGCCGCCTGCACCGCCCGGCCCAGGTTCATGCCGGGCTGCGAGCGGCCGGAGCCCTTGCCGATCCCGTTCACCGCATCGACGCCGATCACCACCACGGGCTTGCGCCAGCGTTCGCGCAGCCGACCCGCGACGATGCCGACCACGCCCGGATGCCAGTCGTCGCCCTCGATCACCACGACCGGGCTGCCGTCGGCATGGGCGCCCGTCGCCTCCACCCGGCGGGTCGCCTCGTCGGTCACCTGCCGCTCGACTTCGCGCCGGGCGACGTTCAGGGCGTCCAGCTCCTGCGCCAGCGCCATGGCCTCCTCCGGGTCGTCCGTGGACAGCAGCCGCGCCCCCAGATCCGACTTGCCGATCCGCCCGCCGGCGTTGATGCGCGGTCCGAGAATGAAGCCGGCGTGATTGCACTTGGCGACGCCCGGCTCGCTTCCCGCCGCCGCCAGCAGCGCCCGCAGGCCCGGATTGCCCCAGTCCGACATGACCCTGAGCCCGAGGCTGGTCAGGGCGCGGTTGAAGCCGGTCAGTCCGGTGACGTCGCAGATCGCCCCCATGGCCGCCAGATCCAGCCATTTGCGAATGTCCGGCTGCTCCCGCCCGTCGAACAGGCCGCGCCGCCGCGCCTCGCGGTTCAGCGCCGCCAGCAGCACGAACACCACACCCGCCGCGGCCAGGTTGCCCTGACCCGAGTTGCAGCCCGGCCGGTTGGGATTGACCACGGCGAGGCATTCGGGCGGCTGCTCGCGCATCAGATGATGGTCGATCACCACCACCTTCAGCCCGATGGCGCAGGCGTGGGCCACCGCCTCGTTCGCCGCCGCCCCGCAGTCGACGGTGATGACCAGATCGGCGCCGCGCGCCTTCAGGGTGTCGAAGGCCCTGGCGCTGGGACCATAGCCCTCCGTCAGCCGGTCCGGCACATAGATCGGCAGTTCCGCGCCCATGGCCCGGAACCAGCGCACCAGCAGGGCGGCGCTGGAGGCGCCGTCCACGTCGTAGTCGGCGAAGACGTGCGCCGAAGCGCCCGCCTGCACGGCGTCGACGATGGCCTCCGCCGCCGCGTCCATGTCGGTGAAGCTGGACGGATCGGGGAACAGCGCCTTCAGCGTCGGCGCAAGAAAGTCCGCGCCCTGGTCGGCGCCCACGCCGCGTGCCGCCAGCGCCCGCGCCAGCGGCTCGTCCAGCCCCAGCGTCTGCATATGGGCGCGGATCAGCCCCGCCTCGGCCGGCCTCTGCCGCCAGGCGCGTCCGGACAACGAGCGGGAGACCCCCAGAAACGCGGGCAGGCCTCCCCCGTCGGCCATCAGAACGGCCGCTTGGTGCGGATGCGCTGCACCGTGCGGGTCGCCGAATCCATCACCAGCGTATGGGTGGTGACGAAGCCGTCGCGCACCATGACCCCGTCCAGCATGGCCCCCTTGGTGACGCCGGTGGCGGCGAAGACGGCGTCCTTCGAGACCAATTCGTGCAGGTCGTATTTGCGGTCGAAGTCGGTGACGCCGGTGCGCTGGGCGCGGGCCCGCTCGTCGTCGTTGCGGAAGATCAGCCGGCCCTGGAAGTGGCCGCCGACGCACTTCAGGGCGCTGGCCGCCAGCACGCCTTCCGGCGCCCCGCCCGAGCCCAGGTACAGGTCGATGCCGGTCTCCGGCTCGGCGGTGTGGATCACCCCCGCCACGTCGCCGTCGGTGATCAGCAGCACCTTGGCCCCGACCTCGCGCAGGGCGGCGATCAGTTCGGCATGGCGCGGCCGGTCCATGACGCAGACGGTGATGTCGCGCGGGTCGACGCCCTTGGCCGCGGCCAGCGAGCGGACATTGTCCTGCGGCTTCATGTCCAGGTCGACCGTGCCCGGCGCATAGCCCGGCCCGATGGCGATCTTGTCCATATAGGTGTCCGGCGCATGCAGCATGCCGCCGCTCTCCGACATCGACAGCACGCACAGGGCGTTGGCCATGGCCTTGGCCGTCAGCGTCGTGCCTTCCAGCGGATCGAGCGCGATGTCGATGGCCGGGCCCTTCCCGGTCCCGACCTTCTCGCCGATGTACAGCATCGGCGCCTCGTCGCGCTCGCCCTCGCCGATGACGATCTTGCCGTCGATGTCGAGCGCGTTCAGCGCCGTGCGCATGGCGTCGACGGCCAGCTGGTCGGCCTGCTTCTCGTCGCCGCGGCCGATCTGGGCGTAGCTGGCGATGGCCGCCAGCTCGGTGACCCGGGCGGCGTCGGCGGCGAGCGTGGAGGCGTAGGGGGCCGGTCCGGCCATGGGCGTTCTCCTGGAGGCGATGATCCCGGGATTCTGTCGTCCCGGCGATGGGGGTCAGTGATTCAGCGGCGATCGACCGGCGGCGGGGCGCGTCCCCGCTCCCGCGTGCGGCGGGCGAATTCCTCGATCTCGGCGGCGGTTTCGGCGGTCGCCGGAGCCACCTCGACGGCCTCGACCCTGGCCTGCACCTCGGCCGCATACGCCGCAGGGTCGCCGGTCAGGGTCCAGTCGATGCGCGCCGCCTCCTCGGCCAGGGCCCCGCCGGACTGGTTCAGCGCGGCGACGCGGACGGCGATCTGCGCCGGTGCCGGCGGCGGCTCGGCCGAGCGCGGGAAATCCTCCCAGCGCGGGTATTCCCGATTGGCGTCGACCAGGGCCTGGACCCGCTCCGCCACCGGCGAGCTGGGGTCTGTCCGGGGATCGAAGGCGCCGGCGCAGGCGGTCAGGCCCGCCGCGGCGAGGCCCACGGCCGCGACCGCTGAGAATTTCCGGATCGGCGCGT
>JAEYUE010000187.1 GCA_023433655.1 Pseudomonadota bacterium
GCCGATCTTCTTCGAGATCATCCAGCGCAAGGGCAACCAGGCCTTCGGCGAGGGCAATTTCCAGGCCCTGTTCGACTCCATCGAGCTGGACCAGATCCGGCGCGGCGTCATCAAGGTGGATGCCTGAGTTTCGCTTCGGGCCGCCGGCCTGGCTGCCCTGGCTCGGCCCGCTGCTGGCGGCCGGGATCGGGGCGGCGGTCGGGGAGTACGGCCTCGGCGGCGGCTTCTGGACGGTGCTGATCGCCGCCCTCGTCGGCGGCTTCCTGCCCATCCTCGGCAACGCCCTCTGGAAGTGGCGGCACCAGCGCCGGGGCTAGTGAAAGTCCCGTGATCCCGGCAGCACCCGCACGTCGCGCGGGTGCCGTCCGCGGGCCGGTTCGTGGGCCGAACCGGGGGCGCGGTCGGGGGTGAGGTCGCCCAGCGCCGGGGTCCAGTCCTCCAGCGCCTCGACCACCAGGTGGCTGACGCCCTCGGCCCGCTGCACCCGCCCCTTCGCCAGCACCATCCGCGCCCCCATGGCGGTCGGCCGGAAGGCCTCGAACACCGACTCCCACAGCACCAGATTGGCCACCCCGGTCTCGTCCTCGAGGGTGATGAAACAGACCCCCCTGGCCGTGCCCGGCCGCTGGCGGACCAGCACCACCCCGCCGACCTGCACCCGCCGCCCGTCCGGCATCCGGCCGTAGGCCTCGGCCGTCACCGCCCCGGCCTTCGCCAGCCGCTCCCGCAGGAAGGCGACCGGATGGCCCTTCAGCGACAGCCGGATCGACTGATAGTCCCCGACCACCTCCTCCGACGGGGCCAGCTCGGGCAGGGCCTCGGGCGGGCGGCCGTCGGTCTCGACCAGACCCATGGCCTCGAACAGCGGCGCCGAGGCCGCCGGCGGCGCCCCCTTCACCGACCACATCCCCTGCCGCCGGCTCAGCTTCAACGAGCCGCAGGCGTCCGCCTCGGCCAGCCGGTCCAGCGCCGCCGGCGGCAGCTTCGCCCGCATCCGCAGGTCCTCGACGTCGGCGAACGGTCCGGCCGCCCGGGCCTCCATGATCGCCTCCGCCCACGTCTGCCGGAAGCCGTCGATCGAGCGCAGCCCCAGCCGCAGGGCCCGGCGCTGGCGTCCCTCCCTCGGCTCCAGCGACGCGTCCCAGCCGCTGGCGTTGACGTCCGGATGGCGCACCTCGACCCCGTGCTCCCGCGCATCCCGGACCAGCTGGGCCGGCGCATAGAAGCCCATCGGCTGGCTGTTCAGCAGGGCGGCGGCGAAGGCCTCCGGCCAGTGCCGCTTCATCCACGCCGAGACATAGACCAGATGGGCGAACGAGCAGGCATGGCTCTCCGGGAAGCCGTATTCGCCGAACCCCTTGATCTGGGCGAAGCAGTTTTGCGCGAACTCCGGCGGATAGCCGCGCTCGATCATCCGGCCGACGAATTTCGCCTCGTGTTCGTGGATGGTGCCCATGTGGCGGAAGGTGGCCATGGCGCGGCGCAGGCTGTTGGCCTCGGCCGGGCTGTACCGCGCCGCCTCCATGGCGATGCGCATGGCCTGTTCCTGGAACAGCGGCACGCCCAGGGTCTTGTGCAGCACCCGCCGCAGCTCGTCGCGATCGCCGTGTTCCGGGGCCGGATGGGGGAAGTCGATGACATAGGCCCGCCCCGCCGCCTCGGCCTCGCGCTTCTCCTTGCGGCGCCGCAGGTAGGGATGGACCATGCCGCCCTGGATCGGCCCGGGGCGGACGATCGCCACCTCGACCACCAGGTCGTAGAAGGTCCTCGGCTGCAGCCGCGGCAGCATGGCGATCTGGGCCCGGCTCTCGACCTGGAAGACGCCGATGGAGTCGCCCCGGCACAACATGTCGTAGACGGCCGGATCCTCCTGCGGGACCGTGTCCAGCGCGAACCGCCGTCCGTAGGCGCCCTCGATCAGGTCGAACCCGCGCCGGATCGCCGTCAGCATGCCCAGCGCCAGCACGTCGACCTTCATCAGTCCGAGGAAGTCGATGTCGTCCTTGTCCCATTCGATGAAGGTCCGGTCCTCCATCGCCGCATTGCCGACCGGCACGATCTCGATCAGCGGCGTCCGGCTCAGCACAAAGCCGCCGACGTGCTGGCTCAAATGGCGGGGGAATTTGATCAGCTCCGAGGTCAGCTCCAGCGCCAGGGCCAGACGCGGATCGTCCCGGTCCAGGCCGATGCGGTCGACGTGCTCGTCCCGGACCCCGTCGCCCCAGCCGCCCCAGACGGTGTCGGCCATGCGGGCGGTGACGTCCTCGGTCAGACCCAGGGCCTTGCCGACGTCGCGGATCGCCGAGCGCGGCCGGTAGTGGATCACCGTCGCCACGATGCCCGCCCGGTCGCGGCCGTAGCGGCGATAGACGTACTGCATCACCTCCTCGCGCCGCTCGTGCTCGAAATCGACATCGATGTCCGGCGGCTCGGCTCGGTCCGCCGACATGAAACGTTCGATCAGCACGTCCTGCTCGGCCGGGTTCACATTGGTGACGCCGAGGCAGAAACAGACCACCGAATTGGCCGCCGAGCCGCGGCCCTGGCACAGGATCGGCTGCGGCCGCGACCGCGCCCAGGCGACGATGTCGTGCACGGTCAGGAAGTAGTTGGGATAGTTCAGGAGCTTGATCAGCTTCAGCTCCTTGACGATGGTCGCCCGCACCTTCGCCGGCACCCCTTCGGGCCATTTCCGGCGGGCCCCCTCGAAGGCCAGCCGGATCAGCCGGCGCTGGGCGGTCCAGCCGTCCGGCACCGGCTCGTCCGGATAGCGGTACTCCAGTTCGCGCAGGGAGAAGCGGCAGGCCCGCACCACTTCCATGGTCCGCTCCAGCGCCGCCTCGTGACCGCGGAACAGGCGGGCCATCTGCTGGGGCGGCTTCAGATGCCGTTCGGCGTTGGCCTGCAGCCGGCGGCCGGCCTTGTCGATGGTCGTCCCCTCGCGGACGCAGGTCAGCACATCCTGCAGCCGCCGCCGGTCGGGGTGATGGTAGAGCACGGCGTTGGTGGCGATCATGGGCGCCCCGGTCCGCTCCGCCATGGCCGCCAGCCGGTTCAGCCGGCGCCGGTCGTCGCCCCGCCACAACGGCGCCGCGGCCAGGTACAGATCGTCCGGCCACGCCCGCCGCCACGCTCCAAGCCGCGCCTCGAAGGCCGCGTCCGGCCGCTCCGGCGCGGGGGCCAGGGCGATCAGCCCCTCGCCCAGCGCCACGGCCTGCTCGAAGGTCAGCCGCGTCTCCGCCTTGGGGATGCGTTCAGCGTCGGGATCGGCGCCCGGCTGCGGCACCGCCTCACTCTTGCCCAGCGACAGCAGGCGGCAGAGGCGACCGTAGGCCGCCCGATCCCGCGGAAAAACGATCAGCTCGGTCCTGTCGACGAAGCCCAGCCGCGCCCCGACCACCAGCGGAATCTTCGCCGTCTCGGCCCCCATCAGCGCCCGCACTACCCCGGCCACGGTGTTGCGGTCGGCCACGCCCACCGCCGCCAGCCCCAGCGCCTTCGCCTGCCGCATCAGCTCGCCGGGATGCGACGCCCCCTCCAGGAAGCTGAAATTGCTCATCGCGCCCAGCTCGGCGTATTCGCCCGACCAGTTCACGGCAGCACCCCGTGCATCCACCACGACGGCGCCCGCTCCTCGGTCCCGCCCCCGTACTCCCGTCCGTACAGCCCCTCGCGGAACAGCCAGTAGCGGCCGCCCGACTCGTCCTCGACGCGGTAGTAGTCGCGGGTGCGGCCGCGCAGCCGGTCGACCGGCCGCCACCATTCCGGCGACAGGCGCTCGGGCCCGTCGGCGCGGATCACCCGCCGCGACAGCCGCCGCCAGGTGAAGCGGGCCGGGGCTCCGTCGGGCAGTTCGGCGATGGCCTCGACCGGCTCGGGCGGATCGAACAGCAGGATCGGCCGTCGACCGGGCTCGCCCTCCATCGGCGCCGACGGCCCCGCCAGCGCCGGACGCCAGCGCTCGGCCCGCTCGGGGACCCAGCTGTCGACCTGCTCGGGGACCAGCACCCGGTCCTCGCCCAGCCGGGCCGACAGCCGGTCGACCAGCGCCGCCAGATCCTCCGCCTGCCGCGCCGCCGCCTCGCCCTCGATCACGACCTGCCGGGCGACCATCGGCTCGACGACATCGGCGGCCAGCATCAGGGCGTCGACGCCGAAGCCCAGCTGCAGCCGGCCCAGCCCCGCCTCGCGGAACAGCCGCAGCCACACCGACGGCTCCCGTCCGGGCCGGCCGGTGCGGATCGCCAGCGACGTCGTTCCGCCGTCGGTGCGGAAGCCGGTCAGGGTCAGCCCCCGCGCCCCCTGCCCGTCCCGTTCCAGCGCCCCCGCCAGGTCGGCGGCCAATTCCGGCAGCCGCGCCTCCACCCCCGCCAGATCGCCCAGCGGTTCGGCGTAGGCCTGCCAGGCGCGATAGCGGGCCGGCGGCCGCACCGGGGTCAGAGCCTCGCCCTCATGGCCCAGCGCCTGATCCAGCCGGCGCACCAGTTCGATGCCGCCGCCGCCCCGGAAACGCCGCGCCAGCCCCGCCCGTGGCATGGGATACAGGTCGCCGATCCGCTTCAGCCCGAAGCGGCGGGCCTGGCCCAGGGCGGCGGCGTCGAGGCGCAGGGCGTCCAGCGGCAGGTCGGCCAGCCGCTCGCGGAGCCGCTCCTGTCCGACCACCGGGGCATGGCCGTCCGGATCGCTCCACCGCGCCAGGGCCCAGGCCGCGCCCGGGGTCGGCGCGGCGGCGGCGCGGGCGGCGATTCCGGCCTCGGCCAGCCGCGACCGGATCTGCGCCAGCAGGGCCGCCTCGCCGCCGAACAGATGTCCTGCCCCGGTGACATCGAGGAACAGGCCCTCCAGCCCGTCGGGCGAGGGGTCGAGGC
>JAEYUE010000304.1 GCA_023433655.1 Pseudomonadota bacterium
CTACAAGGTCTCCGGCGGCCTGCACGGCGTCGGCGTCTCGGTGGTCAACGCCCTGTCCGACTGGCTGAAGCTGGTCATCTACCGCAACGGCAAGCGCCACGAGATGCGCTTCGAGCGGGGTGATACGGTCGAGAGCCTGCGCGTCACCGGCGACGCCCCGATCCGCGAGGACACCGGCCAGCCGCTGACCGGCACCGAGGTCACCTTCTTCCCGTCGGTGACCACCTTCTCGCACATCGACTTCGACCTGAAGACCCTCGAGCACCGCCTGCGCGAACTGGCCTTCCTCAACTCCGGCGTGGTCATCAAGCTGGCCGACCACCGCGGCGCCGAGCCGTTCGAGGAGATCCTGCACTACGAGGGCGGCGTCGAGGCTTTCGTGCGTCACCTCGACAAGTCGAAGACGCCGCTGCTCAAGGACGTCATCGTCATCCGCGGCAAGAAGGAGGGGATCGAGCTCGACCTCGCCCTGTGGTGGAACGACTCCTACCATGAGACCATGCTGTGCTTCACCAACAACATCCCGCAGCGGGACGGGGGCACGCACCTGTCGGCCTTCCGCGCCTCGCTGACGCGGGTGATGAGCAGCTACATCGACGCCGCCGGCGCCGCCCGCAAGGAGAAGGTCTCGGTGTCGGGCGAGGACGCCCGCGAGGGCCTGACCTGCGTCCTCTCGGTCAAGGTGCCGGATCCGAAGTTCAGCTCCCAGACCAAGGACAAGCTGGTCTCCTCCGAGGTCCGCCCGGCGGTCGAGAGCCTGTGCAGCGAGGGCCTGTCGACCTGGTTCGAGGAGCACCCCGCCGAGGCGAAGATGGTGGTCGGCAAGATCATCGAGGCCGCCGCCGCGCGCGAGGCCGCGCGCAAGGCCCGCGACCTGACCCGGCGCAAGACGGCCATGGAGATCAGCTCCCTGCCCGGCAAGCTGGCCGACTGCCAGGAACGCGATCCGGCCAAGTCCGAACTGTTCATCGTCGAGGGCGACTCCGCCGGCGGCTCGGCCAAACAGGCCCGCAACCGCGAGAACCAGGCCGTCCTCCCCCTGCGCGGCAAGATCCTCAACGTCGAGCGCGCCCGCTTCGACCGCATGCTGTCGTCCGACACCATCGGCACCCTGATCCTGGCGCTGGGCACCGGCATCGGGCGGGACGACTTCGACCCCGACAAGCTGCGCTACCACAAGATCATCCTGATGGCCGACGCCGACGTCGACGGCGCCCACATCCGGACCCTGCTGCTGACCTTCTTCTACCGGCAGATGCCCGAACTGATCGAGCGCGGCCACGTCTTCATCGCCCAGCCGCCGCTCTACAAGGTCTCCAAGGGCAAGCAGAGCCGCTACATCAAGGACCAGGCCGAGATGGACGCCTACCTCATCGAGGAGGGCTCGTCCGAGGCCGAGCTGGACCTGCCCAACGGCGAACGCCGCGTCGGCCTCGACCTGCAGGCCCTGGTGCGCGAGGCCAAGGCCTTCAAGGCCGGCGTCGACCGCCTGTCGCAGCGCGCCCCCGCCTTCGCCATCGAACAGGCGGCCCTCGCCGGCCTGTTCAACGAGATCCAGGCCGATCCGGCCGCCGCCGCCGCCCGTCTCAACCTCTACGCCGAGGAGGGCGACGGCGAATGGAGCGGCGCGCCGGGCGCCCAGGGGGCCGTGGCCTTCGAGCGCGTGCGCCGCGCCGTCACCGAGCGCATCGTGCTGGAGGAGGCGCTGATCCGCTCGCTCGACGCCCGCCGCCTGGCGGAGCGCGCGACGGCCTTCGCGGGCCTGTTCGACCGGCCGGCGGTGTTCCGGCGCAAGGACAAGGCGACCACCATCCGCGGCCCGCTCGACCTGCTCGAGGCCGTGTTCGAGGCCGGCAAGAAGGGCATCGCCATCCAGCGCTACAAGGGCCTCGGCGAGATGAACCCCGAGCAGCTGTGGGAAACCACGCTCGACGCCAACGCCCGCACCCTGCTCAGGGTCGGGGTCGAGCACCAGGAGGACGCCTCGGACCTGTTCGCCAAGCTGATGGGCGACGTGGTCGAGCCGCGCCGCGAGTTCATCCAGGCCAATGCGCTGGACGCCGCCGTCGACGCCTGACGGCGGCCACGGGAGACGTCAGGGGCGCCCGGCCTCGATGAAGGCCTTGATCGACGGCCAGTGCGGCGGCACCGCGCGCGCGCCATCGCAGGCGATCTCCTTCAGATAGTGGGGCATGGTGTTTCGCCGCATCGGCTCCCAAGGCGAGACTTCCTCCGGGAACTGTCCCGCCTCGGTCCCGTCCGGCCCGTACTCGACCACCCCGGCCGTCCGCCACTGGCTGGCCTCGCAGCGGAATTCATAGGTCTCGACCGAATGGCTCAGGTCTCCGGCCTCGCCCGCGCGCGGCACGGTGGCCACCTTGATCGAGGTGATCCCCTCCACCGTGACGATGCTGTCCGCGTCGGCCATGAAGGCGTTGTGCTCGCTGCGCGAGAACGCCTGCCAGGTCTCGGCTGCGGCCGGCCCGCCCAGCGCCAGGGCGACGACGCCCGCCAATACCGCAAGTCTCATTGCGACCTCCCCGATCCCCTTCGCCATGATGCGCCACGCACGGCGGTTGGCAAGAGGGCGGATGGGCGGGGATCAGATGAGGGAGTGGCGCACCCGACACGATTCGAACGTGTGACCTTTGCCTTCGGAGGGCAACGCTCTATCCAGCTGAGCTACGGGTGCGTCTGCGGCCGGGGCCGGGAGGAAGGCCTCTACAGCAGGAGCGCGCCGCCCTCAATCCCGAATGCGCAGGCGCTTGGCGAGCGGCGCGGCTGCGCCTAGCGTGCGGCCGCTCACCGACGGGAGATACCGATGCGCGCCTTCCTGATCAGCCTGCTGTGCCTGCTGGGCGCCTGCGCCACCGCCCCGGCGGCGGGGCCGGACCCGTCCGGCGACAGCCTCGACGCCATCGCACGGGACTATGTGGCCCTGATCCTCGAGATCGGCGAGCATGAGGAAGGCTATGTCGACGCCTATTACGGCCCGGCCGAATGGGCCGCGGCGGCCGAGGCGAACCCGCGCAGCGTGCCCCAGCTGATCCAGGGCGCCGCCTCGCTGACCGACCGGCTCGAGGCGGTGTCGACCGCCGGCGCCGATCCGGCGGTCGTCCAGCGGAAGAAGTACCTGCTGGCCCACGTCTCGGCGGCGGCGGCGCGGCTGCGCATGATCTCGGGCGAGAAGATGGGCTTCGCCGACGAGGCCGAGGCGCTGTTCGGCATCCGCCCCGAGCTGGCCCCCCTGTCCTCCTACGACCCGGTGCTGGCCGAGATCGACGCCCTGCTCCCCGGCCCGGGCCCGCTCGCCGACCGGGTGACCGAGTTCAAGTCGCACTATGTCATTCCGAAGGACCGGCTGCAGGCGGTGATGGACGCCGCCATCGCCGAGTGCCGCCGCCGCACCGCCCGGCACATCGACCTGCCCGCCAACGAGAATTTCACCCTCGCCTTCGTCGGCGACAAGCCGTGGTCCGGGTACAACTACTACCAGGGCAATTCGCAGTCGAAGATCGAGATCAACGCCGACTTCCCGATCTACACCGAGCGGGCCATCGATCTGGGTTGCCATGAGGGCTATCCGGGCCACAACGTCTACAACGCCCTGCTGGAACAGACCTTCGTGCGCGAGCGCGGCTGGGTGGAGATGAGCGTCTATCCGCTGTTCTCACCGATGAGCTTCGTGGCCGAGGGCAGCGCCAACTACGGCATCGACCTGGCCTTCCCCGGCGACGAGGGCCTGGCCTTCGAGCGCGAGGTGCTGTTCCCGCTGGCCGGTCTCGACCCGGCCACGGCGGAGAAGAAGGCCGAGCTGCAGGCCCTGACCCGCCGGCTGGCGCGGGCCGAATACACCATCGCCGATGCGTATCTGGCCGGCCGCATCGATCGCGACACCGCCATCGAACAGCTGATGAAATACAGCCTCGCCGACCGCGCCAAGGCGACCCAGCGGCTGCGCTTCATCGACACCTACCGCAGCTACATCATCAACTACGGCCTCGGCCGGGACGTGGTGCAGGCGTGGGTGGAGGGCCAGGGCGGCGACCGCTGGGACGCCATGGAGACCCTGCTGTCGAGTCAGATCCTGCCGGTCGACATCGACTGAGGCTCACTGCGCCAGCATGCCGCCGTCGATCTTGAACTCGGCGCCGGTGACGAACTTGCTCTCGTCCGAGGCGAGATAGAGGACGCAGTAGGCCACGTCGTCCGGTTCGCCGATGCGCTTCAGCGGGATGCCGCGGGCCAGTTTCTCGTGGGCGAGGGCCTCGTCGCCGCCGGCCATGGCCACGAAGGGGTCGAGGATCGGGGTGCGGATGAACACCGGGTGCACTGAGTTGCAGCGTACATTCCAGCCGGCCCTGGCGGCCTCCAGGGCGATGGTCTTGGTGTACATCCACACCGCCGCCTTGGTGGCGTTGTAGGCCCCCATGCCCGGCGCGGCGGCCAGGCCCGCCACCGAGCTGATGTTGACGATCGAGCCGGCGCCCGAGGCGCGCAGATGCGGCAGGGCGTGCTTGCAGCCCAGCATGACGCTCTCGAGATTGACCGCCTGCACCCGCCGCCAGTTCTCCAGCGTGTCCTGTTCGGCCCAGACCAGCGAACCGCCGACGCCGGCGTTGTTGACGAGGATCGACAGCCCGCCCATGGCCGCGGCCGCCTGTTCGACCACCGACGTCCACTGCGCCTCGTCGGTGACGTCGTGGGCGAAGGCGAAGGCGCCGCCGGGATGGTCGGCGTTGATCCCCTCGGCCAGCGCCCGGACGCCGTCGAGGTCGAGGTCGGTCAGGGCGACTTTCGCGCCCTCGCGGGCCAGCATCCGCGCCATGGCCCGGCCCAGGCCGCCGGCGGCGCCGGTGATCAGCGCCGCCTTGCCGGCGACCCGGCCGCTCACTTCGCCCCCATGGCGGCGGCGGCCCCGTCGATGAAGCGGGCCATGTCCAGGTCGCGCCGGGTCACGCCGCCGGCGTCGTGGGTGGTCAGCACCACCTCGACCCGATTGTAGACGTTGAACCATTCCGGATGGTGATCGACCTTGTCGGCCAGCAGGGCGACGCGGGTCATGAAGCCGAAGGCGGTGTTGAAGTCGGCGAAGACCAGCCTGCGCTCGATGGCGGGCCGGTCGCCCTCGTGAGCCCGCCAGGAGGGCAGGGACTTCAGCACCTCGTCGACGTCCAGGCGTTCGCTCATCTCGCGCATCCCTCGTTCCCGCGTATCCCGGGAGCCGTATCGCGCCGGCGGCGGGGCCACAAGACGCCGGTTCGCGAACAGGAACGCAGTCGCAAGCTTGAGCGTTAACGGGCGTCGCCCTTCGAACGCGGAGTCTTCGAGATGGACAACCTGTGGCTCGCCGCGCTCGACCCCGCCGATCGAAAGCGGATCGAGCCGCACCTGCACGAGCGGCCCTTCCGCCAGGGGCAGCTGCTGTACGACGCCGGCGAGGCCGTCGAGGAGGTCTGGTTTCCGATGAGCGGCGTGGTTTCGCTGATGACCCTCGTCGATCACGACCGGATGATCGAGACAGCCGCCATCGGACGCGAGGGCCTGGTCGGCGTCACCTGCGGTCCGATGAACGCCCGCGCCGCCAGCCGCGCCATCGCCCAGGTCGAGGGCGTCTCGGCCTGTTGCCCGGCCGAGGTCTTCGCCGAGGCGCTCAGCCGGAGCGAGGGCATGCGGATCGCCCTGTCGAAATTCACCGAGAGCCTGTTCGCCCAGGTGCAGCAGGCCGCGGCCTGCAACGCCCAGCACCGGCTGGACGAGCGGCTGGCGCGCTGGCTGCTGACGATCCACGACCGGGCCGACGCCGACCGCTTCGCCCTGACCCAGTCCGACATCGCCGGCATGCTGGGCGTGCGCCGGGCGACCGTGTCCGAGGTCGGATCCGGGCTCGAGGAGAAAGGGCTGATCCGGCGGGGCCGGGGCTGGGTCGAGGTGCTGGACCGCGCGGCGCTGGAGGAGGCCTCGTGCGGCTGCTACGCCCTGATGCGCGGGGTGATGAAGGACCTCGGCGTGCCGCGGCCGAACGGCGGGACCCACTGAGGGTCGACCCCGGAGCTGCGGCCATGCGGATGGATGACGCCGCGCCGGGGACGCGCTAGACCGCCGACATGACCGACCCGGCTTCCGACGCCCCCTCCGGCAAGACCTCGTCCTTCGGCTTTCGCGACGTCGACGCGCGGGAGAAGGTGCGGCTGGTGCGGGGCGTGTTCGACAGCGTGGCGTCGAACTACGATCTGATGAACGACCTGATGAGCGCGGGCGTCCACCGGCTGTGGAAGGACGCGGCCGCCGCGAAGCTGAATCCGCGGCCGGGCGAGACCATCCTCGACGTGGCCGGCGGCACCGGCGATATGGCCCGGCGCTATGCGAAGATGGCGCGCGCGGCGCAGCAGCGCCGGGGCGGGGCGGACGCCTCGGTGATCGTGCTGGACTACAACGCCGAGATGATCATGGCCGGGGTCGGCAAGGGCGGCGAGCCTGAGATGAGCTGGAGCGTCGGCGACGCCATGGCCCTGCCGCTGCCCGACGCCTCGGTCGACGCCTATTCGATCAGCTTCGGCATCCGCAACGTGGCCGACGTTCCCCAGGCGCTGCGCGAGGCGCGGCGGGTGCTGAAGCCCGGCGGCCGCTTCCTGTGCCTGGAGTTCTCGCGCCCGATCGCCGGCCCGATCCGCAAGGCCTACGACGCCTGGTCCTTCCACGCCATTCCGCGCATCGGCGAATGGGTGGCGAAGGACCGCGACAGCTACCAGTACCTGGTCGAGAGCATCCGCCGCTTCCCCGACCAGTCGACCTTCAAGGCGATGATTGAGGCCGCCGGCTTCAGCCGGGTGACGGTGACCAACCTGTCCGGCGGCGTCGCCGCGATCCACCACGGATGGGCGATCTGACCCGCCGCATCGACCCCGCCACCCCGCCGCCGCCGCCGGCCACCGTGCCGGTGCGTCATCCGGTCGAGGCCTTCGTGCGCCTGCTCGGCTGGGGCTGGGTGCTGGTCCGCCACGACGCCCTGCTGCCGCGCGAGATCACGCCCCTGCTGCCAGTCTGGGTGCGCTGGGTCGCCCATCTGCTGCACGCCTTCGCCGGGCGCGAGGGGCGCGCCGGACGGCCCGGCCAGCGGCTGGGCAAGGCCTTCGAGCATCTGGGGCCGGTGGCCATCAAGCTGGGCCAGGTGCTGGCCACCCGGGCCGACATCTTCGGGGTCGAATTCGCCCGCGACCTCGGCCGGCTCAAGGACGCCCTGGCGCCCTTCCCGGTCGAGGAAGCCCGTCGCGAGGTCGAGCGCTCGCTGGGGCGGCCCGTGGAGGCGTTGTTCACCGACTTCGGCGCCCCGGTCGCGGCCGCCTCCCTCGCCCAGGCCCATCCGGCCATGCTCGCCGACGGCCGGCGGGTGGCGGTCAAGGTGCTGCGGCCCGGCGTCGAGCGCCGCGTCGCCCAGGGCCTGGACTCGATGCGGCTGGCCGCCCGGCTGGCGGTGCGCTTCGTTCCCCCCGCGCGGCGGCTGGAGCCTTCGGCCTTCGTCGAGACCATCGCCCGCGCCCTGACCCTCGAACTGGACATGCGGCTTGAGGCCGCCGCCGCCTCCGAACTCAGGGACATCATGGTCCGGGCCCGCGACGCGGGCGGCTGCCACATGACCGCCCCCGCGGTGATCTGGGACGGGGTCGGCAAGCGGGTGCTGACTCTGGAATGGGCCCCGGGCCTGCCGATGACCGACCCGGCGGCGGTCGACCAGCCGGGGCTGGACCGCAACGCCCTGGCCGACCACGTGGTCCAGGCCTTCCTCACCCAGGCCCTCGACTACGGGACCTTCCACGCCGACCTGCACGAGGGCAACCTGTTCTGCCACGCCCCGGCCGAGCTGACCGCGATCGACTTCGGCATCGTCGGCCGGCTGGGGCCAGCCGAGCGGCGCTACCTCGCCGAGATCCTGTGGGGCTTCCTGAGCCGCGACTACGACCGCATCGCGCGAGTGCATTTCGAGGCCGGCTACGTGCCGCCCGAACACTCCGTCGAGGCCTTCGCCCAGGCCCTGCGCGCGGTCGGCGAGCCGGTCATCGGCAAGCAGGCCTCGCAGGTGTCGATGGGCCGCCTGCTGGGCCAGCTGTTCGAGATCACCGCCCTGTTCGACATGCATCTGCGGCCCGAACTGATCCTGCTGCAGAAGACCATGGTGTCGGTCGAGGGGGTGGCCCGGCGGCTGAACCCGGACCACGATCTGTGGGCCGCCTCCCAGCCGGTGGTCGAGCGCTGGATCCGCCGCGAACTGGGGCCCCAGGCCCAGGTCCGTGACGCCCTCGAGGAGCTGCGCGCCACGCTGAAGGCCCTGTCGCGTCTCGTCCAGAACCCGCCCGAGCCGCGCACCGTCGTGGTCCGCGAGGTGCGCACGCCGGCGTGGATGGCGGTCGGCCTCGTCCTCGCCGCCGCGGCCGCCGGGGCCGCCCTTGTTCTGTCGCTTTGGCCCGCCATCGTCTGACGCCCTGCTGGAGACGTCCCATGAAGCCGCTTCTGATCGCCGCCGCCGTCCTGCTCGCCGTCCCGGCCGCCGCCCACGCCCAGGTCGCCGCCGGCACGGTGCCCAACACCTTCGACGATCCGGCCGCCCGCGCCCAGGCGGCGCAGGCTCCCGCCGCGCCGCCGCAGGCTCCTGTGTCGGCCGAGCCGGCCGACGCGGCGTCGGAGGAGGTCCTGCGCGACATCATCGCGGAGCTTCAGGCCGGCGCCCTCGACTACGACCGCATGACCGACAGCCTCGCCGCCGCGGTGCGCGAGCAGGAAACGGTGGTGACCCCCCTCGTTCAGGGCTTCGGCGCCCTGATCACCGTCACCTTCGCCGGCAGCCGGGACGACATCGACGTGTTTAACGTCACCTTCGCCAACGCCGCCACCCAGTGGCTGATCGGCATCAATCCCGAGGGCAAGGTCTCGGCCCTGCTGTTCCGCCCGGCCGAGGAATAGCGCGCATCCGGCGGTCACAGCTTGCGGATGCGCCGGCGCAGCAGGCGGTCCGACAGGGCCTCGGCGTGCTTGAGGGTGAAGGCCAGCGCGGCCGGATTGCCGCGCCGCGGCCCGACCGTATCGGCCACCACGGCGCCCCGCTCGCCCAGCTCGGCCGGTTCGCCGGTGGTGGTGTCGATCGCCGTCTGGTGCTCGACCTCCGCGTTCAGCTCGGCCCCCATCAGGATGATCTGCACGCTCAGCCAGGTCCACAGCAGGAAGCCCATCATCGCCGCCAGCGGGCCGTAGGAGTCGACCTTGACGAAGGTCTGCAGGTACCAGCTGAAACCCAGCGACAGGATGACGCTGAGCAGCGAGGCGAACAGCGCCCCGGGCGTCAGCCAGCGCCACCGCGCCCGGGCCCGGCAGGGGCCGAGGCGGTACACCAGGGTCAGGGAGGCGACGTAGACCACCAGCAGCAGGGGCCAGCGCAGCGGCGCGAGATAGGCCCATTCGTCGGCCAGGCCCAGCAGGCCCAGCACCAGCGGCACCCCGACCACCAAGGCCGCCCCCACCATGATGGCCGCCAGACCCCCCACCGTGAAGGCCATGCACAGCAGGTTGTAGGTGAAGAAGTTGCGCCGCTCGACCTCGTGATAGGCGATGTTCAGGCCGTAAAAGAGCACCTTGATCGCCCCGTTCGCGGTCCACAGCGACAGCGCCAGCGTCCAGGCGAGGGTGAAGGTCAGCTGGGTGTTCGAATTCTCAGCCAGGCGCTGCATCTGGCCGCTGAGGAACTCGGCCACGCCTGACGGCAGCACCGAATAGAGGAAATACAGCCGCTCCACCGCCTCGTTGGGATCGGCGAACAGGCCGTAGATGGTCACGAAGGCGGCCAGGGTCGGAAACAGCGACAGCACCACGAAGAAGGTCACCCCGCCGGCCACGAAGCCGACCCGGTCGCCGAAGTAGGACGCGCCGACGCGCCAGAAGATGTCGATCCAGCCCTTGTGCGGGATGTGCTCCGGTCGCCGTGCCAGCCGCCCGCGGCCCGGCTCCTTCGCCTCGAAATCCTCGGGTACCGGGGCCCGTGGCGGCAGTGGCTCCGGGCGCGGCGGACGCAGCTCGACGCCGTACTTGTGTCCGTGCCGGTACAGCAGGTGCGCCGCCCCGGCCCCCGCCGCCAGTCCGCCCGCGACCGAGCCGAGGATCGCCCACAGGCCGAGGCCGCGCTTCTCTTCAGACCGCGTCTGCATGCCGCCTCAACGGCCAAGGTTGCAGGGCGTTCCGGCGCCGCGGCGCTTGAATTCCGGGGCCGTCCGGGCCAAGCCCTCGCCATGACCGCCGCCGCGCCCGCCACCCTGCTGACCGCCTGGAAATCCGCCGCCGCCCGTCTCAAGGACGGCCGCATCGACAGTCCGTCGATCGACGCCCGCCTGCTGCTCGAGGTCGCCGCCGGCTGCAGCCGCACCGACATCCTGACCGACCCCTATCGGACCGTGACGCCGGACCAGCAGGCGACACTGGACGGCTATGTCGAGCGCCGTCTGCGCCGCGAGCCGGTGTCGCGCATCCTCGGTCGCAAGGGCTTCTGGAAGATCATGCTGAACGTCACCCCCGACGTGCTCAGCCCCCGGCCCGACACCGAGGCCATCCTCGACGTCGTGCTGCTGGCGTATCCGCCGCACCAGGCCTTCACCATGATCGACCTGGGCACCGGCTCCGGGGCCATCCTGCTGGCCACCCTGGCCGAGCGGGCCGGCGCCCGCGGGGTCGGCACCGACATCTCGACCGAGGCCCTGGCGGTGGCGCGCGAGAACGCCGCCAACCTCGACCTGGACGGGCGCTGCGACTTCATGCGCACCGAATGGGCGACCGGCTTCGGCGAGCACAGCTTCGACGTGGTTGTCTCCAACCCGCCCTACATCCCGTCCGGCGACATCCCCGGCCTGGATCCCGAGGTCCGCGACCACGACCCGCACCTCGCCCTCGACGGCGGCCCCGACGGCCTGCAGGCCTATCGCGAACTGGCCCCCGAGATCCGGCGCATCCTGCGCCCCGACGGCCTGTTCGCGGTCGAGATCGGCTGGGACCAGGGCCCGCAGGTCAAGGCCCTGTTCGAGGCGGCCGGCTTCGAGGACGTCATCGTGGTCAAGGACCTGTCGGACCGCGACCGCGTGGTCACCAACGGCCCCGACCCGCGGACGAATCCCGTTCCGAAGATGTAGCGCCGGCCTGCCGGAATCTGACATCTGGACGCGCCCGTGGGACGCTGGGAGCCGTTGCGGTCTAGTCTCAGGCCATGCGCCCGACCCTGCTCGCCGCCCTTGCCGTCCTCGCCGCCCCGGTCCTGGCCGTTTGCGCCGCCGCCCCGGCGTTCGCCTGTCCCACCCCCGCCGGCGTCGTCCGCACCATTTTCACCGAACCCCAGACGCCGCCGCCCGGCCACCAGGTCTTCTCCGGGCGCTGGCGTCCGGGCGCGGAAACGCCTCCCGCGCCGGGCTGGGGCGTGCCTCTCGGCTACCTTGAGGAGGCCGATGGCGATCGCCTCGCCGTCTACTCGCCCGTGACCTCCTGCCACGCCGACTTCCGGAGGGACTTCGGCGACGCCGGGGTGTGGATGGTCGGCCGGCCGCTGCTGCACGAGGGGCGGATTGTCGGCTTCCGGGCGCGGGGCCGGGGGCGTAACGGCCTGGCCGACTGGTCCGGCCCGAGGCGCTGAGGCCTGGACGACAAGCCTCTTGGAATGAGGCGCGTCCCGCGCTAAGTCTTGTCTGTCTCCCACCCAAACGCACGCCAGTGGACCGTTTCAGGGCCATCCGCGCGCGCCCAGGGCATCTGACGGTCAGGCCAGCCGGCCGGGCGGACCAGGGGGCGACGACGGCTTTCCGATCACATCGTCAGCGGGGATTGGCCCCGAGCGAAACGGAACGACGAAACGGACGGCGACAGGCTGCATCTCGCAGGCCGGCCCGTCCCCTCACAAAGCACGGTAGCGTCCGATGAGAGATTTCAAGGGCATGAAGCGTCAGCGCGGACGCAACAGGAAGCCC
>JAEYUE010000030.1 GCA_023433655.1 Pseudomonadota bacterium
TCCGTTTGGCGTTGGCCTCAGGGAAAAGCCCCTGGAGGCCTGTCGGGTCTAAAAGGAGCGGCTGGACCTCGTTGCGAAAGCAGAGGGTGGCGTTTCGCAGAAAGAGATCGACGCAGGGGTTGTGGACTCTCCCCGCGGCGAAAGCAAGGCGGTCCGGTATCAGCCCGCCGCGTCGTCCGTCTGACCGGCCGCGGCCTGTTCGGCGGGAGCGACGTAGTGCTCCTGGCAGAGCTTGCGCAGGGCGGCGCTCAGGCTCGGGCCGTACAGGGAGTCCTGGATGCGGTCGAAACCCTCAGCCGACAGGGCCTGCTTGATGTCGCTCACCGTCCGGCAGCGGCCCTCGCGGGCGAGTTCATAGGCGCGTTCGAGGGTCGTGGGTCGATAGGTCATGACCCTAGGTAGGCATGACCGGAGTGGATTGCGAGCCTCAGAAGGCGACGCTGACGCCCGCGACCAGGCTGTCGGCGTACTGCTCGCCGGGAACCTCGGCGTCCGTTCCGTACCAGCGCAGCTCGGCCTCGAGATTGCGGGTCAGGGCGTAGTTCAGGCCGATGTTGTAGCCGGTGTAGTCGACGCTGTTGTCCTGCTCGCGGCGGCCGATGGCGGCGGAGCCGGACAGCTTGTGGGTGAAGTCCCAGCCGACCTGGGCCTCGACCCAGGTCCAGGCCTCGGTGGCGCCGGTGCTGTCGGGCGAATACTGCAGGCGCACGCGACCGCTGGCGGGCCCGATCGACCGCTTCACATCGGCGGTGAACTCCCAGGCGTCGTCGTCGGCGCCCGGGTTCGCCTCGACCAGCCACTTGTGCTTGACGTTGAGGTCGAGGTCGAAGCCGCCGAACTGGGGCCGCACGCCCGCATCGAGGGCGACTTCCAGTTCGGAGCCAGAGGACTTGACCGTTTCGAACGAGGGGCCGGCGTAGAACAGCCCTGAGGCGCTTTCCCATTCGGCCTCGCCCCAGACGAAGGCGTCGCCGTCGGACTTGGAGGCGTCCTTGGACCGGTTGTCGGTGGCGGCCCCGAAGGCGAAGGCCCAGGAACCGGAGGCGTCCTGGGCGGCGGCGGGCAGGGCGCAGGCCAGCAGGGCGGCGGCGAGGGCGGCGGGGGTGAGCTTGCGGATCATCTGGGTCGCTTCGTGTCTGGCCGGCAGGCCCGGAAGCGGGCCGTCTAGAACCGCTTTCTGTCGAAAACGGCGCAGGCCTCCGCATATTCGTCCCGCAGCCGCGCGACAAGCTCCGCCACCGGAAGGATATCGTGGACGGCGCCCGCGCCCTGGCCCGCCGACCACACCGTCTTCCAGGCCTTCGCCTCGTCCGCCATGTCGAGCTTGTGCTCGGGCAGGGTCTTCGGATCGATGCCGTTCTCGATCAGCGAGGGGGTCAGGAAGTTGGCCGGGATGCCCGACACCGCCGGGGTGTAGGTGATGTCCATCGATCCCGCCTCGACGATCATCTCCTTGTAGTGGGCCTGGGCCTGGCTCTCGGTCGTGGCGATGAAGCGGGTGCCCATATAGGCGAAGTCGGCCCCCAGCATGGTGGCGGCGGCGACGTCGCGGCCGGTGGACAGGCAGCCGGACAGGATGATGGTCCCGTCGAAGAAGCCGCGCACCTCCTCGACGAGGGCGAAGGGATTGACCACCCCGGCGTGGCCGCCGGCGCCGTTGGCGACGAGGATCAGGCCGTCGACCCCGGCCTGGGCGGCCTTGCGGGCGTGGCGGACATTGGCGATGTCGTGGAAGACCACGCCGCCGTAGCCGTGCACCGCCTCGACCACGTCGCGCACCGCCCCCAGCGAGGTGATGACCAGCGGGACCTGTTCCTCGACCGTCACCTGCATGTCGGCGAGCAGGCGCGGGTTGGTCGGGTGGACGATGTGGTTGACCCCGAAGGCGGCGGCGTCGGCGTTGCGGCGCGCCTTGATGTCGTGGAGCCACTCCCGGTAGCCCTCGGTCGTGCGCTGGTTCAGCGACGGGAAGGTGCCGATGACGCCGGCGTTGCAGGCCTCGACGACCAGATCCGGGCCGGAGACGAGAAACATGGGCGCGGCGATGACCGGCAGTTTGAGGCCGCTCTGGAGGGAAGCCGGAATGGCCATGGTGTTCGCCCCGCGTTGTCTTTCGCTACGGATAGCGGGCGGACGTTAGGGAAGGCAAATCGGCCAAGGGTCGACCCAAGCCCCTCGACCCATTAAATCCCCGCCATGACCACCGACACCTCCGGCCTGTCCATGCTGGGCGCCCAGACGGCGCAGCCGACCAGCCCCGAAACCGCCGTGCTGGAGCGCGTGCCCAATCCCCACGCCGACTCCCTCTACCTGGCCCGCTTCACGGCGCCGGAGTTCACCAGCCTTTGCCCGGTCACGGGCCAGCCGGACTTCGCCCACATCGTCATCGACTATGCGCCTGGCGACTGGCTGGTCGAGAGCAAGAGCCTGAAGCTCTACCTGACCTCGTTCCGCAACCATGGCGCCTTCCACGAGGACTGCACCGTGGCCATCGGCAAGCGGCTGGTCGACCTGCTGCATCCGAAATGGCTGCGCATCGGCGGCTACTGGTATCCGCGCGGCGGCATCCCGATCGACGTCTTCTGGCAGACCGGTCCCGCGCCGGAGGGCCTGTGGCTGCCGGACCAGGGCGTGCCGACGTATCGCGGACGAGGCTAGCCCACGGGCCGGATCAGGCCGGACGCATAGCAGACCTCCTGATCGAACAGCGCTGCCTCGATCAGCCAGCCGGGCCGGTCGGGAGGCGCGACCCAGACCTCGGGCGCGGCGTCAAGGATCTGCGGGGCGAGGCGGTCGGCGTCCTCCGCCCGCAACCTCAGGCCCGCCGAGAGCGGGTGCCAAACGACGACGACCCGGGCGTCCGGCCGGATCAGTTCCGAGAGGGCCGTCCGGAACAGCGCGTCCCGTTCCGGACGTGTCGTCCAGACGCGCCGGACGGCGCCGGGCAACCGGCTCCAGTCGACGCGTTCGCCGCGTCCCTCCAGCGCCGTGACGGGGGCGAGGATCGGGGCCAGGGCCCGGACGCCGACCCGGCTGCAGCGGGTCCCGGACTGACGCAGGAGGGGGATCAGGGGGCGCAGGTATTGGCCCGCGCGGGCGCGGGCGAGTTTCGCCTGCAGACGCTGCTTGCGGGCCTCGAGCCGCGCGCGATCGGAGGGCTGCATGGAGGGGGTCCGGCAGGGGAGGGCAGGCGGGCACGGTAGGGGCTGTCGGCCGGCGGGCCAACGGCCCTCCGCAACGCCGCGGAGATTCCTCATCTTCTGCTCATGGGGCAGGGCCGGCGGGCTGATAGCCTGCGGCCATGACTGATACCGCGCGTCTTCCGCTCGAGCTGTGGGGCCGTCACTGGCTGGGTCGGCTGCAGAAATGGGCGGACCGGCGGGCCTGGAGCCGGTACGGGTTCGAGTTCCTGATGTTCGGCGTCAAGCAGGGTTGGGCCTGTCTGTTCGGCGGGGCGATGCTGGCGCTGCTGATCGCCACGAAGCTGTGGTGGCCGGAACAGGTCCCGATCGCGCGCTACGACTTTCTTGTGCTGGGGGCCGTGGCGATCCAGGCGGCCATGCTGGCGCTGAGGCTGGAGAGCTGGGAGGAGGCGCGGGTGATCCTCGTCTTCCACATCGCCGGCACGGTGATGGAGCTGTTCAAGACGGCGCACGGGTCGTGGATCTATCCGGAGGACAGCGTGCTGCGCATCGGCATGGTGCCGCTGTTCTCGGGCTTCATGTACGCGGCGGTGGGCAGCTATATCGCGCGCATCCAGCGCATCTTCGACATTCGCTTCCGCCACTATCCGCCGCTGTGGACGACCTGGGTGCTGGCGGCGGCCATCTACGTCAACTTCTTCGCCCATCACTGGCTGCCGGACGTGCGCATGGGGCTTTTCGCCCTGACGGTGGTGCTGTTCGGGCGCGGCTGGTTCTTTTTCACGCCGGACCGGACGCGGCGGTCGATGCCCTTCCTGCTCGGCTTTTTTCTCGTCGCCCTGTTCATCTGGGTCGCCGAGAACCTCGGCACCTGGACCAATGCGTGGATCTATCCGGGCCAGGCCGACGGCTGGGAGCCGGTGTCGCTGGCCAAGCTGGGCAGCTGGTTCCTGCTGATGATGATCAGTGTGGTCCTGGTGTCGCTGGTGCATCGGCCGGAGGAGGAAGGGTCGAGGTCCGAGGGTCGAGGGTCGAAGGAGGCGGTCCGTTCGGCGATGTGACGCGAGCCCTGCACGGCCGCCAGGGACGGCCCCTTCCACGCCTCTCGACCCTCGACCCTCGACCCCGCTAAGGAGGGCCATGACCACCACCCACACCGACGTCGTCATCCTTGGAGCCGGCCACAACGGCCTCGTCTGCGCCTTCTATCTGGCGAAGGCCGGGCTGAAGGTGACGGTGCTGGAGCGGCGGCACGTGGTCGGCGGGGCGGCGGTGACGGAGGAGTTCCATCCGGGCTTCCGCAATTCGACGGCCAGCTACACCGTCAGCCTGCTCAATCCGAAGGTCATCGCCGACATGGAGCTGTCGCGGCACGGGCTGCGGGTGGTCGAGCGCAGGGTGTCCAACTTCCTGCCGCTGCCGGACGGCCGGCATCTGCTGGCGGGCGAGGGGCGGACGCAGGCCGAGGTGGCCAAATTCTCCGCGCGGGACGCGGAGCGCCTGCCCGAATACGAGCGGCGGCTGGAGGTGGTGGCGGCCATCCTGCGCGACTGGATCCTGAAGGCGCCGCCGAACATGGTCGAGGGCGGCTGGGCGGCGATGCTGCCGGAGCTGCTGAAGGCCGGCTCGCTGGGCCGTCGGGCGGCGGGACTGGACGTCGAGGGGCGGCGCGACCTGCTGGACCTGTTCGCCAAGTCAGCGGGCGACTGGCTGGACGGCTGGTTCGGGAGCGATCCGATCAAGGCCCTGTTCGGCTTCGACAGCGTCGTGGGCAACTACGCCAGCCCGTACACGCCCGGCTCGGCCTATGTGCTGCTGCATCACGTGTTCGGCGAGGTGAACGGGAAGAAGGGCGTCTGGGGCCACGCCCTCGGGGGCATGGGGGCGATCACCCAGGCCATGGCGAAGGCGTGCGCCGAGCAGGGCGTCGAGATCCGGCTGGAGAGTCCGGCGGCCGAGGTGCTGACAGAGAGAGGCCGGGCGATCGGGGCGGTGACCGAGGCGGGCGAGACGGTGCGGGCGCGGGCGGTGGTCTCCAACCTGCACCCGCGGCTGCTGTTCGAGCGGCTGGTCGACGACGCGGTCGTTCCGGCCGATTTCCGGCAGCGGATCGGGAACTACCAGTCGGGGTCGGGGACGTTCCGGATGAACGTCGCCCTGTCGGAGCTGCCGAACTTCGCCAGCCTGCCGGGGCAGGGGGATCACCTGACGGCGGGGATCATCATCGCCCCGTCGCTGGCCTACATGGACCGGGCCCACGCCAGCGCGCGCCTGAACGGCTGGTCGGCCGAGCCGATCGTCGAGATGCTGATCCCCTCGACCCTGGACGACAGTCTGGCCCCGCCGGGACAGCATGTGGCGAGCCTGTTCTGTCAGCATGTCGATCCGGCGCTGGGGGACGAACACCGCGACACGGTGGCCGACCTGATGATCGAGACGGTCGACCGCCATGCGCCGGGCTTCAAGTCGTCGGTCCTGGGGCGGCTGGCGTTGGGGCCGCGCGATCTGGAGCGGCGCTTCGGACTCGTCGGCGGCGACATCTTCCACGGACGGCTGACGCTGGACCAGCTGTTCAGCGCGCGGCCGGTGCTCGGCCATGCCGATCACCGCATGCCGGTCCCGGGCCTCTATTTGTGCGGCTCGGGCGCCCATCCCCGCGGCGGCGTGACTGGCGCGCCGGGGCACAATGCGGCGCGGGCGGTGGCGAGGGATCTGGCGTAGGGCGGCAGGCGGCCGGCGGCAGGCATCGTGCCCCCCGCTGCCTGATCAGACGTCCGCCAGCCCCATGGCCGCCATCAGGGCCGCGCGGACGGCGGCCTCGGTGAAAGGCTTCTGCAGGGTGGCGTGGCCGCGCCATTCGTCGGGCAGGCCGCCTTCGCCATAGCCGGTGGAGAAGACGAACGGCACGCCCCGGTCCTTCAGGGCCCCGGCGATCGGGAAGACCTGGCGGCCCGAGACATTGACGTCCAGCAGGGCCGCGTCGATCCGTTCGTCGGCGGCCAGGCGCAGGCCCTCCTCGATCGTCGACGCCGGGCCGACGGTCTCGCAGCCCATGTCCTCGAGGATGGTCTCCAGCAGCATGGCGACGAGGGATTCGTCCTCGACCACCAGAACGCGGCGGCCTGCGAATTCCTGGCTCATGTGATCTGCTCCCTGTCCAGCGGAATCGAGAAAGTGGCGACGAGTCCGTCGCCTGCGTAGTCGAGTTCAACCTCTCCGGCCAGATCGTGGCGGACATTGCGCTCGATCAGCCGACTGCCGAAACCCTTGCGTCCCGACGGGGCCGGCGGCGGGCCGCCGGTCTCGCGCCAGACGAGCTGGAGGCGGCGGCGGGTCTGGTCGGCGATCGACCAGTCGACCAGCACCCGACCGTCCGGGGCGGACAGGGCGCCGTATTTCGCGGCGTTGGTGGCCAGCTCGTGGAAGATCATCCCCATCGACAGGGCGGCCGCCGGCGGCAGGTCCACGCGCGGGCCGTTGGCCGAGACGTGTCTGGCGCCGTGGGCCTCGGTCTCGTGCCGGAGGATTTCGCCCAGTTCGGCCCCTTCCCAGTGCGAGCGGGTCAACAGGTCGTGGGTGTGCGACAGCGCCAGCAGCCGGGCCTGGAAGCCCTCGGCGAAGGTGGCCGGATCGGGGTGGAAGCGGGCGGTCTGCATGGCGATCGACTGCACCGTGGCCAGGGTGTTTTTCACCCGGTGGTTCAGCTCGTCGATCATCAGCTTCTGGCGCTCGGCGGAGACCACGGTCTCGGTGACGTCATGGCCCTGGACGAAGATGCCGATGACGGCGCCGCTGTCGTCGCGGATCGGCTGATAGATGAAGTCGAGCCAGACCGTCTCCAGCGGCGCATCGGGCGTGCGCTGCAGTTCGACCCGGCTGGCCCGTCCCTCGTGCGGTTCGCCTGTGGCGTAGACGCTGTCGAGGAAGTCGTAATAGCCCTGGCCCACGACTTCGGGCAGGGCCTCGCGCACCGGCTTGCCGGTGATCGGCCGGTGGCCGATCAGCTGGGAATAGGCGGCGTTGTGCATCTGGAACACATGCTCGGGGCCTGACAGCACGGCGACGAAGCCGGGGGCCTGCATGAACATCTCCAGCAGGCGGTTGCGCTCGGTTTCCAGCTGGCGGTTCGCCTCCTGCACATGTTCCGCCCGCTGCAGGACATTGCCGCTCAGGATGGAGTCGAGCGCGCGCTTCCGGTCGGCGCCCGCCACGCGCTGGCGCAGCTGCTGCAGCTCGGTGATGTCGGTCGTGTGCTGCAGAATGTAGACGATGCGCCCGTCTGCGTCGTGGATCGGCGTGTGGGTGGCCGACCAGAAGCGCTCCTCGAGTACGCGTTCGCCGTTGGCCGTGCGCCGCGGCACGGCGTAGCGGATCAGGGCCAGATGGTCGCGGCGGTCTTCCCGCAGGACGCGCTCGAATGACGCGCGCAGCTGCGCGGCGTTGGCCCGCCCCTCCTCGCCGGGCCCCGCGTCGAAGACGTCGAAGATCGGTTTGTCCAGCAGGTCTTCCCGGCTGCTTTCCAGCGCCGCCAGGTAGGCCGCGTTCATGCCGGCGTAGCGCAGATCGGGCGTCAGCAGCATGTAGGGATTGGGAGAGGCTTCGAAGGCGGCCGCGAGGTCCGCATCGATCGCTCCGGATTTCGCCAGTTCTTTCAAGTGCGGCCCCGCCCTACAGCCACGCTAACGCGGAAACCGCGATCCGGTTCGCTGAAAAACGTCAAATTGGCTTGAGCGAAGAAGTGGTTATCGTGCGCACATGTTTCTGACCAGTGTGATCGCCGTCCTGATGAGCCTCGTCTCGCCCGTAGCCGCCGCCATCGAACCCGAGCCGGTCACGGCCCGCGTCGAGCAGGGTCAGATTGTCGGCCGCGCGGCCCACGGCGTGGAGTCCTTCAAGGGGCTGCCCTACGCCGCCCCGCCGGTGACCGCGCTGCGCTGGCGGTCGCCGCAGCCAGCCCAGCCCTGGAGCGGCGAGCGCGACGCCTCGCAGGTCGGCGCGATCTGCATCCAGCCGCCCGCCAACGGCGACAACGGCGTCGGGCCCTTGCCGATGAGCGAGGACTGTCTGACGCTGAACGTCTGGACGCCGGTGGAGCGGAGCAAGGAGCCGCTGCCGGTGATGGTGTGGATCCACGGCGGCGGGCTGAACAACGGCTCCGGCACCGCGGCGCTGTACGACGGGACCAACCTGGCGAAGCGCGGCGTGGTGGTGGTGACGGTCAACTACCGGCTGGGGCGGCTGGGCTTCTTCGACCATCCGGCGCTGGCGGCGGAGCGGGAGCCGGACGAGCCGGCCGGCAACTACGGCATGATGGATGTGGTCGCCGCGCTGGAGTGGGTGCGGGACAACGCCGCGGCGTTCGGCGGCGACCCCGGGAACGTCACCATTTTCGGCGAGTCGGCCGGCGGGGCGCTCGTGACCCGGCTGATGATTTCGGAGCCCGCGCGGGGCCTGTTCCACCGGGCGGTGGTCCAGTCGGGTCTCGGCCGCGACGAGGGCACGCCGCTGGACGCGCCGCGCCGCGACGGCGGACCGTCGATGCGGGCGAGGGGCGAGGCCTTCGCGGCGGCTCAGGGGGCGACGACGGCCGATGAGCTGAGAGCCATTCCGGCCGAGGCCTTCCTGCGGCCGGCCCCGAACTTCTACGGCGGCGACCTGCTGGTGCGCGACGGGACCCTTGTGACCGAGGATGTCGAAGCGGCCTTCGCCGCCGGGCGCGAGGCCCCCGTGCCGCTGATCATCGGGACCAACAGCGCCGAGTTCTGGTGGATGAAGCCGTCGGACCTGAGCCCCTATGGCGCGCTGGACGACGCCATGACGGCGGGGGAGCGGGCGGCGTTTCTGAAAGCCTACGGCGGGCAGGACGGTTACGACGCCCATGTTCTGAGCGACCTGGTGTTCAACGAGCCGGCCCGCCACCTGGCGCGGCTGCACGCCCGGAACGGCCACCCGACGTACCTGTACCGCTTCGACGTCGTCTCGGCGGCCATGCCCGAGCCGCACGCGGGCGCGACCCACGCCTCGGAGCGGCAGTACCTCTTCGACAATCTGGCGGCCTCGCCGTGGCCGACGGCGGAGATGGACCAGCGGCAGGCCGACCAGATGGCCGGCTACTGGACGACCTTCGCCCGCCACGGTGACCCGAACGGCGGCATGCGGCAGGCGTGGCCGGAGTCCGGCGCCGAACCCGACCGCCTGCTGGAGTTCACCAACGACGGCCCGGCGGCGAAGGCCGTGCCGTTCAAAGAGCGGCTGGACCTGATTGAGGCCTACTACGGGCGGGTGCGTTGAGGCTCAGAGCACCCCGCCGTTGGTCCTGATCACCTCGGCGTAGAGCAGGCCGGAGTCCTTGATGGTCCGCTCCTGGGTCAGGAAGTTCACGTGGGTGATGCCGAAGCGCTTGGAGTAGCCGAGCGACCATTCGAGATTGTCGAGCAGCGACCAGGCCATGTAGCCGCGCAGATCGACGCCCTTGCCGATGGCGTCGTGGGCCGCCTTGAGGTGGTTCTTCAGATACTCCACCCGCATCGGGTCGTGGATGCGGCCGTCGATGGCGTGAGGCGGGTCGTACCACGCCGAGCCGTTCTCGGTGATCATCAGGGGCAGGCCGTTGGTCTGCTGGTGCAGCCAGACCAGGGTGTCGGTCAGGGCGGGCGGATAGACCTCCCAGCCGGTCTCGGTGTGGGCGTGCTGGACCTGTTTCACCGGGCGGGCGCGCACCGGCCAGGCGTCGGGCGCGTTCTCGGGCACCGAGCGGGTGTACCAGTTCAAGCCCATCCAGTCGGTCGGCTGGGCGATGAGGTCGAAATCTTCCTGCGGGAACTCGCGCCAGGCCTCGCCGTAGACGTCCTTCAGTTCCTCCGGATAGCCGCGGCCCATCAGCGGGTCGAGGAACCAGCGATTCATTTGCGCCTCGGCGCGTTTGCGCGCGGCCTCGTCCTCGGGCTTGTCGCTGGCGGGGTACTTCGGCTCGATGTTCAGCACGATGCCGATCTGGCCCTCGCCGACCTCGCGGAAGCGCTTCACCACCGCGCCGTGGGCGCGCAGCACGTTATGGCCGGCGATCACCGCCTCGAAGGCCGAGCGGTGGCCGGGGGCGAGCGCCCCGTGCAGATAGCCGCCGTCAACGATGACCCACGGCTCGTTGATGGTGCCCCAGGTCTTCACCCGCCCCTTGAACTTCTCGAACAGGACCTGGCCGTAGTCGGCGAACCAGTCGGCGATGTCGGGGTTGAGCCAGCCGCCCCGGTCGTCGAGCGCGGCCGGCAGGTCCCAGTGGTGGAGGGTGCAGAGCGGTTCGATGCCGGCCTCGAGCAGGCCGTCGACGAGGCGGTCGTAGAAGGCGAGGCCCTTGTCATTGATCGCCCCGCGGCCCTCGGG
>JAEYUE010000047.1 GCA_023433655.1 Pseudomonadota bacterium
GGCCTGGCGACCGCCGAGACAGCCGCTCCGGGCCCGGCCCGCCCCGCGCCCGTCCGCGCCGCCTGGGCCGACCGGATCATCAGCCGCAACGACATCGTCGAGGTGATCTACGAGGCACCGGGCGTGCGCCTGAGCATCACCGGCCGGGCCGAGGGCAATGCGGCCGAAGGCCAGCGGCTCGCCATCCGCAACCTGCAGTCCGGCCGCGTCTTCGACGCCGTTGCGACGGCGCCGGGCCAGGCCATCGCCGGTCCGGGCGCCCAGACCATCCGCACCCAACAGTTCGCCGCCCGCTAGACAAAAGAGTTCCCATGCGCACCGCCCTGATCGTCACCGCAGCCGCCCTGACCTCGACCTTGGCGCTCGGCGCCTGCTCCACCGCCGTCGAGGCCGTGCGCGGGCCCGAACTGGCCCCGATCGGCTATCCGGCCGCCCTCGTCCCGACCAGCCAGACCTACCTCCCCTCGCCCGAGCAGCAGCGCGCCGACCGCGCCGCCAGCGCCAACAGCCTGTGGCGCACGGGGGCCCGCACCTTTTTCGGCGACCAGCGGGCCCGCCGCATCGGCGACATCCTGACGGTCAACATCGACATCGACGACCGCGCCCAGACCCAGAACTCGACCCAGCGCAGCCGCACCAACGAGATGTCCGGCGGCATCACTAACTTCTTCGGCCTCGAGAACAGCCTCGGCCGCGCCTTCCCGGGCGGTTTCGACCCCGCCAACCTGGTGGGGCTGGAGGGCGAATCCAACGCCAACGGCTCGGGCTCCGTGAACCGCTCCGAGAAGGTCAGCCTGACCATCGCCGCCGTCGTCACCGACGTGCTGTCCAACGGCAATCTGGTCATCCAGGGCCGGCAGGAGGTGCGCACCAACCGCGAGGTCCGCGAACTGACCGTCGCCGGCATCGTGCGGCCGGAGGACATCAGTTCGGCCAACACCATCGCCCACACCCAGATCGCCGAGGCCCGCATCAGCTATGGAGGCCGCGGCGACATCAGCCGGGTCCAGGCCACGCCGGCGGCCCAGTCGCTGGTGGAGCGCTTCAGCCCGTTCTGATCCGTCTGCGCGCCGGGGCGTTTCCGCCCCCCGCAGCGTCCCCGGTGCGATTCCCGGAAGCGAGGCCGTGAACCGTTAATGGAAACCCGCGTTTGCCCTGCCAGACGCGAGTTCCTGTTTCCATGTTCAAGTTCGCCATCCCCGCTGTCGCCGCCCTCGGCCTGATCACGGTCGCGGCCCAGTCGCGCGCCACCAACGCCGGGATCGAAGCCCCGGCGCCGGCCATGGGCTGGCACCTGAGCCATGAAGGCGCGATGGCCAAGCTGGCCTACGGCGTGGCCAACTCCGACCAGCTGGCGCTGATGATGACGTGCGAGCCCGGTCAGGCGCAGGCGGTCATCTACGGCGACGTGCGACCGGCCAGCCCGCGGCTGACGAAGGCGTCGACGGGGCCGATGGCGATCGATCCGCTGAGCGGCGGTCTCGGCGACGAAGCCCGGCTCGCTCTCGGCGACCCGACCCTCAAGGGCCTCGCCCGCAACGGGAAGCTGGCTGTCGAGGGCGACGCAGGTCACTTCGAATTGACCGCCGATGGCGACGAGCGGCGCCTGATCCGGAAGTTTTTCGCCTATTGCGGAACGGACTCGGTCTGATCACATCCCGGAACGGACCATTCAGCGGGGGCTGAACCCATGATCGCCATCCTCGCCGGCCTCGCCCTTCTGGCGACGCAAACGTCGCCGCCGGAGTCCGCCTGGACCTGGACGCTCTACACGGACGAGGCCCGCGTGGCCCTCGCCAACGAGGTGCCGGACACCCCGAGCCTGCGCTTCACCCTTGAGTGCGAGCCGGGCTCAGGCGTCGCGCGGGCGGCCTTCTATGGCGGAGCCGCCGAAGGCGGCATGGCGCGGGTGACCGCCGGGGAAGCCTCGGCCGTGACAGAGTCGACCGCCGAGCGGGGCGCCCTGAAGCTGACCCTGCGCACCGACCATCCGGTGTTCGCCGCCTTCGCCGCCGGGGGCCGCATCGGCGCGGCTGTCGGGGCGCAGCAACGCACGGTCGAGGTCCCGCGGGGCCATCTTGCCAAACTGCGCCGCTTCACCGAACTCTGCTCGGGCTGACCGCCCGGAGAGCCCCGATGCGCCTGCGCGTCCTCGTCCTGCTGACCGCCGCCGCCCTGACCGCAGCGGCGTGCGCCTCGGTCGAGCCGGCCGCCCCCGCCCCGCCGTCCGCCGCCGCCGCTGGCCCGGCGCCTGCGCCGGTCGAGGGCTATGACTGGATGCTCACCCTCGACGGCGAAGAGGCCCAGCTGGCCTGGGGCGTGCCCGAGAGCGACGACCTGGTGCTCGGTTTCACCTGCCGCCGCGGCGCCGGCCGCACTGGCGTCGTGACGCTGGCCGACGAGGGCGCGGAACCGGTGATCGTCCTTGAGTCCGGCGGCGACACCGCCCGCTTCCCCGCCGAAAGCGAGCCCTCGCTGCTCCATGAGGCCCTGATTCTCACGGCCGAGGCGCCGGCGTCCGAGCCGGTGTTGCAGCGCTTCCGCCGCCTCGGCTGGATCGCGCAATGGCGCGACGGCGAGCGGGCCGCTATGCGCCGCATCCAGGCTCCGCGCCGAACATCGAGCGCTTCTTCGCCTTCTGCGGTTGACGCGCGCCGCCCCCTCCGCTGCAGTCCCGGACCGTCGGAGGAACGCCATGAAGCCTGTTATCGCCCTCGGGGCCGCCGCCCTGCTCGCCGCCTGCGCGCCTGTGACGGCGCAGATCGCGCCGCAGAGCCCCGCGCCGGCGAGCCGCAACGCCGACGATCCGGCCCTCGCCGGGATCCTGGCCGACTACGAGGCCTATCTGAAGGCGATCAATCCGGTCGCCGCCGCCCGCGACGGCGACAAGGCGGCGCGCTCGCAGCTGCCGGACGCGTCTCGCGCCTTTGAGCTCGCCCAGGAGCCGACGCTTCGCCGCTTCGCCGACCGCCTCGCGGCCATCGACCCGGCGCAGCTGTCGGACGACGACCGGTTGAACCACGCCTTTCTCGCCTATCAGCTCAGCCGATCGCTGGCGCGCATTCCGTTGGATACCGGCCGGATGAGCGCCTTCAACTCCGAGGGCGGCCCCGGTCAGGGCTTCGGCTACATGGCCGGCTCCACCCGCATCACCTCGCGGGAGGACGCCGAGGCCTGGATCGGCCGCCTGCAGGCCATGCCGCGGACCTACGGCGACGAACTGGCGACCGCCCGTCGCGGCCTTGAGACGGGCATGCTCCAGCCCCGGCCCACAGTCGAGAGCGCCCTGGCTCTGATGGAGATCGAGGCCGCGCACACGCCGGAGACCGATCCCCTGTTGAAGCCCTTCGCCAGCCTGCCCGACGTCATTCCCGCCGCCGAACAGGCGGAGCTGCGTGAGCGCGCGGCCCGGGCGGTGGCCGAACAGGTGATGCCGGCGCGGCGCGAATGGGTGCGGTTCCTGCGCGAGGACTACTTGCCCCGCGCGCCCGAGAGCCTCGGCCTCGTGCACCGCCCCGGCGGCCGCGCGCTCTACGCCTTCCTCGTCCAGGGCTACACCACCACCGACCTGACTCCCGACCAGATCCACCAGATCGGCCAGCAGGAGGTGGCCCGCATCCGCGCCCGCATGGACGAGGAGATGCTTGCGGCCGGCTGGACCGGCGACTTCGCATCCTTCCTCGCCTTCCTGCGCACCGACCCGCAGTTCTACGCGCAGACCCGCGAGGGCCTGCTGGAGAAGGCCTCCGAGATGGCCAAGCGCGCCGACGACGGCCTGCCGGCCCTGTTCGGCAAGCTGCCGCGCCTGCCCTACGGCGTCCGCCCCGTGCCCCGCGAGATCGAGGAGAGCTACACCACCGGCCGCTATTTCGGCGGCTCGATGGAGGAAGGCGTCGCCGGCGGCTACATGGTCAACACCAGCCACCTCGACCAGCGCCCGCTGTACGAACTGCCGGCCCTGACCCTGCACGAGGCCGTGCCCGGCCACCACCTGCAGATAGCCCTCGCCCAGGAGGCCGACGAGGGCCCGTATTTCCGTCGCGGCGCCAACGTCACCGCCTTCACCGAGGGCTGGGGACTTTACGCCGAGTTCCTCGGCGAGGAGATGGACTTCTACCGCACCCCCTACGAGCGCTTCGGGCGCCTGAGCTACGAGATGTGGCGCGCCTGCCGGCTGGTGGCGGACACCGGCATCCATTGGCTGGGCTGGGACATCGAGCAGGCCCGCGCCTGCTTCCGCGACAACTCGGCCCTGTCGCCGCACAACATCGAGACCGAGCTGCAGCGCTACATCGGCTGGCCGGGCCAGGCCACGGCCTACAAGATCGGCGAGATCCGCCTGCGCGAAATCCGCGCCCGGGCGGAACAGGAGCTGGGCGAGCGTTTCGACGTGCGGCGCTTCCACGACGCCCTGCTGGTCGACGGCGCCCTGCCCCTGGCCCTTCTGGACCAGCGCATGGACCGCTGGATCGCGGAGGAAAAGGCGCGGCCGAGGGACTAGTCCAGCCCGAGGTCCTTGCGCGCCTTGCGCGTCAACTTCGCCGCCACGATGGAGTGGGCGATGGCCAGGTGTTCGGCCAGTTCGTCGTCGGGCCAGTCGTCGATCCGCGGCAGGTTGACCCACTTGTTGCGGGCCATGTAGGGCGCCGGGCGGGCGCGGCCGTCTTCGGTGAGCACCTCATAGGCGATGTCGGAGACCTTGAACGAGACGCCGCCCATCTCTCCGACCATGCAGAACATCTTGCCGCCGACGCGGTAGGCGTCGTGGTCGTCGCCGAACGGGTGGTCCAGCGTCGCCGCCGGCAGCGCCAGGCAGACCTTGCCGACCCCCGCTCGGTCCATCCTCAGGCCTCCACGCCCACGCCGATCGGGCAGGTGACGCCGATGCCGCCGATGCCGCAGTAGCCTCCCGGGTTCTTGGCCAGATAGGCCTGGTGGTAGTCCTCGGCGAAGAAGAAGGGGCCCGCGGGAGCGATCTCGGTGGTGATGGTCCCCTGCCCGGCCGCCGTCAGCGCCGCCTGGTAGGCGTCGCGGCTGGCCTCGGCTTCGGCGCGCTGGTCGTCGCTCAGGGTGTAAATGGCCGAGCGGTACTGGGT
>JAEYUE010000324.1 GCA_023433655.1 Pseudomonadota bacterium
ATCCTGTTCATGGTGATCATCGGCGGCCTGGGCTCGCTGCTCGGCAGCTACCTCGGCGCGGCCTTCATCGTCCTGGTGCCGATCCTGCTCAACCAGATGCCGGGCTGGCTCGGCGTCAGGCTGTCGACCGCCATGATCAGCCATCTCGAATTCATGGTGTTCGGCGCCATGATCATCTTCTTCCTGATCGTCGAACCGCACGGACACGCCCGGTTGTGGGCCGTCGCAAAAGAGAAACAGCGGCTCTGGCCGTTTCCGCATTGATCAACTAGGGTTTGCAACCAAGGACCGCCAGGGAACGGTTCATTCCAAGGAGGAACAGATGGGCATTGGTAAGGGAGCGCTGGCCAAGGCGGCGCTGGTGGGCGCGGCCCTGTTGACCGCCGGCATTGCGACCGGCGCGTCCGCCCAGGGACAGAACGAGCAATTCATCGCCGGCCTGATCTACCGGACCGGCGCCTATGCGCCGAACGGCATTCCGTTCGCCAACGGCATCGCCGACTACTACGCGCTGGTGAACGCCCGCGACGGCGGCATCAACGGCGTGAAGATCGCCTACGAGGAATGCGATACCGCCTACGCCACCGACCGCGGCGTGGAGTGCTACGAGCGCCTGAAGAACAAGGGCCCGACCGGCACGGCCTACGTCTCGCCGCTCAGCACCGGCATCACCTTCGCGCTGACCGAGAAGGCCCCGATCGACAAGATCCCGATCATCTCCATGGGCTACGGCCGCTCGGAGAGCCGTGACGGCAGCGTATTCAAGTGGAACTTCCCGCTGCTCGGCACCTACTGGTCGGCGGCCGACATCATCATGCAGCACATCGCCAAGAAGGAAGGCGGCTTCGACAAGCTCAAGGGCAAGAAGATCGTGTTGGTGTATCACGACTCGCCCTACGGCAAGGAGCCGATCGCCCTTCTCGAGCAGCGCGCCAAGATGCACGGTTTCGAGTTCACGCCGATGCCGGTCACGCATCCCGGCGTCGAGCAGAAGGCGACATGGCTGCAGATCCGCCAGAGCCGCCCGGACTACGTTCTGCTGTGGGGCTGGGGCGTGATGAACTCGACCTCGATCAAGGAAGCGGCGGCGGTCGGCTTTCCACGCGAGAAGATGTACGGCGTGTGGTGGTCGGGCGCCGAGCCCGACGTCCGTCCGGCCGAGGGCGGCGCCAAGGGCTACAACGCTGCCATGCTGCAGCATGGCGCCGGCCAGTTTGCCGTGCACGCCGACCTCAAGAAGTACCTCTACGACAAGGGCCTCGGGAACGCGAAGTGGGACGAGACCGGCGAGGTGCTCTACATCCGCGGCCTGATCAACGGCATGCTGGGCGTCGAGTCGATCCGCAAGGCGCAGACCAAGTTCGGCAACAAGCCTCTGACCGGCGAGCAGGTGCGCTGGGGCATCGAGAACCTCGAGATCTCGGCCGCCCGCATCAAGGAGCTGGGCTTCGAGGGCGTGCTGAAGCCCATGAAGGTCAGCTGCTCCGACCACGAGGGCACGCGTGAGGGCCGCATCCAGCAGTGGGACGGCACCAAGTGGAACGTGATCAGCGAGTGGTACGAGTCGGACGACAAGGTCATCAAGCCGATGGTCCAGGCGGCCGCCAAGAAGTACGCGGTCGAGAAGAAGCTCGAGATCCGCGACTGCTCCAAGGAGAGCTGAGCAGTGAGAGAGACGAGGCGGGGGCGCTCATGAGCACCCCCGCACCTGCCTCGGCGACGGCCAACGTCATTGACGTGGCCAACATCGAGGTCATCTACAATCACGTCATTCTCGTGCTGAAGGGCGTGTCGCTCGCGGTGCCGGAGGGATCGATCGTGGCTTTGCTGGGCGCCAACGGCGCCGGCAAGTCGACGACCTTGAAGGCGATCTCCAACCTCTTGCTGGCCGAGCGAGGGGAGGTCACCAAGGGGCACGTGTTGTGCCGCGGCGAGCGCGTCGACGGGCTGACGCCCAACGACCTGGTCCGGCGCGGCGTCATCCAGGTGATGGAAGGCCGCCACTGCTTCGGCCATCTCACCGTCGAGGAGAACCTGCTGACCGGCGCCTTCATCCACGGCAACAAGCGCCGCCAGATCGCCGACGATCTGGAGAAGGTCTATCACTACTTCCCGCGCCTCAGGGAACGGCGCACCAGCCAGGCCGGGTACACGTCGGGCGGCGAACAGCAGATGACGGCGATCGGCCGGGCGCTGATGAGCCGGCCCAACACCATCCTGCTCGACGAGCCGTCGATGGGCCTGGCGCCGCAGCTGGTTGAGGAGATCTTCGAGATCGTGAGGAACCTCAACGAGCAGGAGAGGGTCTCCATTCTGCTGGCCGAGCAGAACACCAACGTCGCCCTGCGCTACGCCCACTACGGCTACATCCTGGAGAACGGCCGCGTCGTGCTCGACGGCGATGCGGCCTCCTTGCGCGAAAACGAGGACGTGAAGGAGTTCTATCTCGGCATCGGCGGCGAGGGCCGCCGCTCGTTTCGCGACGTCAAGCACTACCGCCGACGCAAGCGGTGGCTTTAGCGCTACCCCGCAGGTAATTGCCTGGCCGTGCCAGCGCCGACGATGCTGGCCGGCATGGGGACCTCCCCTTGCCTTCGCCGTCGTCGGCGGCATTCATCTCGTGCCGACCGCCCGTGTTCTTGCCCGAGACGCTGTCGCGCCTCTATGGCAGTGCGCCCGGCGATTCGACGATGCTGATGCTGATGGGTCATCGCGCCGTGTTGCAGGCCCTGGTCGGCATCCTCTGCCCGTGGGCGGTGTGATGGTCTGCGCTGCGCCCCCTCGCTTTGCTGGTGGCCGCGATCAACATCGCAGGCTTCCTCGGTTTCTACGCCCTCTACGGCATTCCAGCCGGTGCCCTGTGCACCATCGCCGTCGCCGATCTGAGCGCGCTGCCGCCGGCCGCGTTTGCAGCCTGGAAGACGCTGGCCGGCAGTCGAGCCCTAAGCCGAGTTGTCCGACAGCTTCATCAGAATGAGGCCGCTCACGATCAGCACGGCGACCGCGATGCGCCCCAGGCTCGCCTGCTCGCCCAGGATGACGATGCCGAAAATGA
>JAEYUE010000086.1 GCA_023433655.1 Pseudomonadota bacterium
TGTAGGACGGGTGGTTGTGGCTCTCCATCTTGAAGATGCAGGCGTCGCCGTCGTCGATGTCGATGACCCCGGCGTTCTCGCCCGGCCCGCAGATCACCCGCGGTCCCTTGGTCGGGAACTTGCCCAGGTGGATCTTCGACGACTTGTAGGAGCAGTGCTCCGACCACATCACCGAGAAGACGCCCAGTTCGACCTGGTTCGGCTCCCGGCCCAGCCGGTCGAGGACGACCTGATATTCGTTCGGGGCGAGGCCGTATTCGGCGGCCAGTTCGGCCATGGTCTTCTGGGGAGCGCTCATGGCCGCGCCTCATAGCCGCAGACGGCCCGCGTGTCAGCCGTCGCGGCGGAACATCGTCGCCGCGCCGCCATTGAATCCTCCAGAGCCACAGGAGGCCGCCATGACGGACCAGCCCATCGACCCCGCCGCCACGCCCGAAGACCCGGACGCGCCTGAAATCGCCGCCGACGACGCCGGGGCGAGCGCCGTCGCCGAGCGCGCGGCGAAACAGGCCGCCAACGACGACCGGCAGGGGGAGGGGATCTGATGGCCCGCACCGGCTCCGAAACCACGCCGACCCAGCCCGACCACCAGCAGATGGACCGCTCCAACGATCCGGAGATCACCCGGGCCATGGACGCGGCCGCGCCGGAGCTGGCCATGGCCAGCCGGCAGCGGCTGACCGGCTCGGCCACGGGCGTCGGCAGCGTCGGCTTCGACGAGGACGGCGCTTTCGACGTGGGCGATCCCGACCGCGATCCGCGCGACCACCCCGAGGCGGACTAGCGGGCGTCCGCCCGCTCCACCCCGGGCCGCAGCCGGAAGGTCAGGATCACCGCCGCGATCAGCACCGCCACGGACGCCGCCAAGGCGACATAGGCCAGCGGCGGATTGCGCTCCATCTCGGTCGCGAACGCCCCCAGCAGGCCCCAGGCTATGGGCAGGGCGTAGGCCAGCATGCGCAGCCGCCAGGTCACGAACAGCGCCAGCAGCACCACCGCCGCGACGGCGACGACCGCCCACCCGGTCGGGCTCAGCGCCGCGGGCAGGGCCTCGTTGCCGGTCGCCACGGTCAGAAGATTCACCGGCGACGCCACCGTCAGCCAGCCGGCCAGCATCGCCAGGGGCCAGACCACCAGCCAGCGGTCCCGGTCGCTCCGCCCCAGCGCCCGGATGGCGTCGGCGTTATGGAGGAGGGGCAGCAGGAGCGCGATCAGCGAGCCGAAGATCAGCACCACCGTCGCCACCTCCCAGTCGAAGCCGGCGGCGACCACCCACCAGCCGATGCCCAGCAACGCGGCCGCCGACGGCCAGCCGAAGCGATGGATCAGCAGGCTTTCGCCGGTCTGCGGCAGGGCCTGCCGGACCGCGTAGGCCAGCAGGCCGAGATAGATCACCCCCCAGATCGAAAAGGCGTAGCCGGCGACCCTCAGGGTCTCGTCGCTGTCCGCCGAAAACTCGGCCGGCGACTGCCCCCAGCCGAGCCACTGCTGCGTCCAGCCGATGGCGATGGCGAAGATGGCCGAGGCCAGCACGACCAGGCGTCGGGTCGTCTGGGCGGGGGTCGGACGGACGATCGAGGACATGCGGGCTCCAAGCGCGGCGGTTCAGCACACACTACGCGCCGCGAGGCGGCTTGGTTCATCCGCCCCGGAACCGGCGCCCTCGGGGTGGGTTGTCCGGAAAAGGAGACCGCCATGGCCGACACGCCCGAACGCCCCGAGGAAACCCCCGTCTTCGAGACCGACGTGGTCCAGGCCGATCGCGCCCGCGAGCAGGGCCTCGGCGTCGGCGAGCGCGAGCTCAGGGCCCAGCGCGATCCCGGCGGGGTCTCCACGCCGGACGTCGAGCCCGGCGAGGAAGAGGCGTCCGCCGCCTCGGACTTCCTGGACCAGACCTCGGGCGTTCAGCCGGCCCGCGAGGATACGCAGCGCACTCCGCCGCCCGGCGAGCGCTAGCGCTTCACCCGCGCCGGATTGCCGACGGCGGTCGCGCCCGCCGGCACGTCGCGCGTCACCACGGCGCCGGCGCCGATGACCGCATCGTCCCCGATCGTCACGCCCGGCAGGATCAGCGCCCCGCCGCCGATCCAGACATTGCATCCGATCACGACGGGCCGCCCGAACTCCACACCCGCGGCTCGCTCCGCGGGGTCGCGCGGATGGTCCGCGGTCAGGATCTGCACGCCCGGCCCGACCTGGGTCTGGTCGCCGATATCGACCTCGCAGACGTCCAGGACCACGCAGTTGAAGTTCAGGAACACGCCGCGGCCGAGCCGGATGTTGTAGCCGTAGTCGCAGTGGAACGGCGGCCGCACCACCACGCCTTCGCCGACCTCGCCCAGCCGCTGCCGCAACAGGTCCAGCCGGGTCGCCGGCGTCGCCGCCAGCGCCGCGTTGTAGCGCACCATCCAGTGTTTTGCCGCGCTCTGGTCGGCTTGAAGCTCGGGGTCGCCCGGGTCGTAGGGCAGGCCCGAGATCATCTTCTGGCGTTCGCTCATGAACATGGCCGGGCCCCTTCTGGCGTCCGGCGAGTTCGGCCGCATCGGCGGCTCCGGTCAAGCCCGGTCTGTCAGGCCGCCGCGAAGATGCTGCGGAACAGGACGGCGCCGTCGGCCGAGCCGAGTTCCTCCTCGAAGGCCCGGTCGGGGTGGGGCATCATGCCCAGCACGTTGCCGCGGGCGTTCTGGAGGCCGGCGATGTCGGCGACCGAGCCGTTCGGATTGTCGACGTAGCGGAACACCACCTGGCCCTCGCCCTCGATGCGGGCCAGGGTCTCGGCGTCGCAGAAATAGTTCCCGTCGCCGTTGCCCTGCGTCATGACCACCTCGCGCTGGCCCTGGTAGCCGGAGGTGAAGCGGGTCTGGCCGTTGGCCACCTGCAGGGAGATCGGCTTGCAAACGTATTTCAGCCCGGCGTTGCGCAGCAGGGCGCCCGGCAGCATCCCGGCCTCGCACAGGATCTGGAAGCCGTTGCAGATGCCGACCACGGCCACGCCGTCGTCGGCGGCCTTCTTCACCGCCTGCATCACTGGCGACAGGGCCGCCATGGCCCCGCAGCGCAGGTAGTCGCCGTAGGAGAAGCCGCCCGGCAGGACGATCAGGTCCAGCCCCTTGGGCAGCTCCGTCTCCTGGTGCCAGACCATCTCGACGGCCTCGCCCGTCGAGCGTTCGATGGCGACCTTGCAGTCGCGGTCGCAGTTGGAACCGGGGAAGACGATGACGGCGGCGCTCATGGCGCGGCCCTTTAGCAGCGTTCGGCGGCGATGTCAGGGCGCCGCAACGCCGGGAAGATGACCGCCAATTAACTTCGCCGTCCGCCTTCCCGATGACAGGGTGCGCCGACCCGTCTGAGGACTTCCATGCGCCTGATCCTGCTCGCCGCGGCCGCGTCGGTCGCGGCTCTCCTCCCCGCCGCCGCCATCGCCCAGAGTACGCCGTGGTCCGGTCCCGCCGCGATCCGCGCCGCCGGCCGCGCCGACGACCCGATGCTCTCCGGCATGCTCGCCGCCTATGAGATGCGCGACGACGAGGCGGTCGCCCGGCTCACCGCCTTTTTGTCCGGGGGCCCCTCAGACGCCCAGGCGCGCCGGGCGGCCCGCTCGACCCTGGCGGCGGTTCACCTGCGCAACGGCGCCTATGCGGAGGCCGCGGCCCTGCTCGAAATCGCCGTCCCGGAGTTCGAGGCGGCCTCGCCGGAACGACGCGGGGTCGAGCAAACCCTCGCCGTGGCGCGCGCGCTCGCCGGCGCCCCGCCCCAACGTCGGGCCTCCCTGACGCCCGGCGCGGTGACCTTCGTCCGCGACATGGCCGGTCTCCCGCGCGTACCGCTGACCATCAACGGCCAGATGCGCGAATATGTCTTCGACACGGGCGCCAACCTGTCCGTGGTGACCGAGACCCAGGCGGCGGAGCTCGGCCTCGAGATGCTGGGCCAGACGGCTGGCGTCGGCAGCATCACCCAGGACGCCGCCCCCGCGCAGATCGCCCTCGCCCGCCGCCTGACCATCGGCGACCTTGAGTTCGAGAACGTCGTCTTCCTGGTCATGCCGGACGCCAATCTCAGCTTCGCCAACGGCGCCTATGTCATCCCGGGCATCCTCGGCTTTCCGGTGATCTCGCGCATGGAGCCGGTTTCCGTCGCAGACGGCCAGGTGGCGTGGGCCCCCAGCGCCGGACCGGTCGCCGACCGCGACCTCTACGTCGACGGCCTGACGCCCCGGGTCTACGGCCATGTCGCCGGAGGTCCGGCCGCTCCCTTCGCACTCGACACCGGCGCCAACCTCACCAGCCTGCGACCGGCGGCGCTGGTCGACCGGCCTGAACTCGCCGGCGCGGCCGTGGCGCAGACCCACAGCGTCGGCTCCGCGGGCGGCGTCCGACAGGTCGAGGCGCAGCGCTTGCCGACCGTCGGCCTGCGCTTCGATTCGGTCGAGATCACCCTCTCGAACGTCGCCGTGGCCGGCGAGATGTCCGGTGGCGACGACCTCCACGGCCGCCTGGGTCAGGACGTGCTCTCGCGTGGTTACGTCATCGACTTCCCGGCCGGCGATTTCGCCCTCCTGACCGAGGCGCCGTAATCCCGGGTCTCAGCCCCTGTTTTCGTAGGTGGCGGTGATCGACGCTTTCGCCAGCGTGTGGAAGTGCAGGTTGAAGCCGAACACCGCGCCCGAATTGTCGGGCGTCACGTCCAGCGTCTCCGTGTCCACAGCGAACACCGTGAAGATGTACCGGTGCGGCCCGTGACCCGGCGGGGGGGCGGCCCCGCCGAACCCGGTCTCGCCATAGTCGGTGCGCCCCTCGACCGACCCCGCCGGCATCGGGCCGCCCGTCGGCAGTTCGGTCACGTCGGCGGGAATGTTGGCCACCGTCCAGTGCCAGAAGCCCGAGCCCGTCGGCGCGTCGGGGTCGTAGCAGGTGACGGCGTAGCTCTTCGTCCCCTCCGGCGCGTCCGACCACCTCAGATGCGGCGAGGTGTTCCCCCTGGCCTTGACCTGGCCGTCTGGCAGCCCGCCGCCGTCGCGGATGTCGTTGGAGGTGAGGGTGAAGGTCATGGCGCGTCCTCCTGTAGGGTTTCAGCCACCCTAACGCAGGCGGCGCCCGGAAGTCGCTAGTGCGCCGCGTCCTTCGCCGCCGGCGTGAAGGCGCTGTCGTCCATCAGCCCGCCGGCCAGCGCCGCCGCGAAGACGAGACAGCCTGCCAGCACGAACAGGGCGACCAGAAGTTTGGCGATGCGGCTCACGCCACCTCGATGCGGTAGCTCTCGATCACCGTATTGGCGAGCAGGGTCTCGCACATCCGCTTCGCCTCGGCGGCGGGATCGGTGACGCCGTCGAGGTCGAACTCGATCAGCTTGCCGACGCGCGCATGGGCCACGCCGGGCCACCCCAGCCCGTGCAGGGCGCCCTCGACCGCCTTGCCCTGAACGTCCAGCACACCCGGCTTCAGGAACACGTGCACCTTCACCTTGGCCATCAGTGCAGTCCTCCCTGGATCACGGTCGGCATCCCCTTCATGATTCCGAGGCGGCGCGCCACCTCGGTGTAGCTCTCGATGACATTGCCCAGGTCGCGGCGGAAGCGGTCCTTGTCCAGCTTCTCGCCCGTCGCCGTGTCCCACAGCCGGCAGCTGTCAGGGCTGATCTCGTCAGCGAGGATCACCCGGCTGAAGTCATTCTCCCAGATGCGCCCGAACTCGATCTTGAAGTCGACCAGGGTGATGCCGACGCCGGCGAACAGGCCCGAAAGATAGTCGTTCACTCGCACGGTCATCGCCAGGATGTCGTCAAGCTCCTGGGTGCTCGCCCAGTTGAAGGCCGTGATGTGCTCCTCGGTGACCATCGGGTCGTTGAGCTCGTCCTTCTTGTAATAGAATTCGATGATCGAGCGGGGCAGGGGCGTGCCTTCCTCGATGCCGAGCCGCTGGCTCATCGAACCGGCCACGATGTTGCGGCACACCACCTCCAGCGGGATGATCTCGCACTCGCGGATCAGCTGCTCGCGCAGGTTCAGGCGCTTGATGAAGTGGTTGGTCACGCCGATGCCGTTCAGGCGCGACATGA
>JAEYUE010000131.1 GCA_023433655.1 Pseudomonadota bacterium
ACACGCAGACTGCGACCCCCGATCCTGGTCTGGACCCGCCCGCCCGACAGGGCCTCCAGCGGAGTGATCGACAGGACCGGAAGCGGCGCCGGGCGGACCTGCGGCGGCTCCAGCGCGGGGCCTGGCCCTTCGGCCTGCAGCAGCCGCCAGGCGGCGATGACCTTGCGGAACCGCGCCTCGTCGCCGCCGGGCTGGTCGGGCCGGGCCGCCTTGACCGCGGCGCGGAAGGCCGCCGTCAGCGCCGCGCCCTCGGCCGGACCGGTCAGGCCGAGCAGGGCGAGGGCCTCGCGCGTCGAGGCGACTTCAGGATGCGAGCGGGCGCGCATACCGCACTACAGCGCCGGATATGGTCAAGGCCGGGTTAACCGTGACGCCTCTCCCCATCCCGGCCCGGAGGGTCTATCTGCAGGTCATGAGCGCGCCCCTGATCCCCCCCAGCCCGTCCCGCGAGGAGTATGCGGAGCAGTACGCCGCCGCCCTGGCCGCCAACGGCGACGAGACCGTCTTCGAGCGCGACGAGCCCTTCGCCCTGTTCGCCGAATGGCTGGCCGACGCGCGCGGGACCGAGCCCAACGACGCCAACGCCATGGCCCTGGCCACCGTCGACGCGGACGGCCAGCCGGACGCGCGCATGGTGCTGCTCAAGGACGTCGACCCCCGCGGCTTCACCTTCTACTCCAACCGCGAGAGCGCCAAGGGCGAGGCCCTGGCGGCGCATCCGCGGGCGGGGCTGCTGTTCCACTGGAAGACCCTGCGCCGCCAGGTGCGGGTGAGGGGGGTGGTGGAGCCGGTGAGCCCGGCCGAAGCCGACGCCTATTTCGCCAGCCGGGCGCGCGAAAGCCGCATCGGGGCGTGGGCCTCGGAGCAGTCCCGGCCGCTGGATAGCCGCGAGACCCTGGAGCAGGCCGTCATCCGCGAAACCGCGCGTTTCGCCGACGGCGAGGTGCCACGCCCCGACCGCTGGACCGGCTGGCGCGTCATCCCGGAAAGCGTGGAGTTCTGGCGCGACCGTCCATTCCGTCTGCACGACCGGCTGCGCTTCGACAGGGCCGGCGACGGCTGGACCCGCACCCGCCTGTGGCCCTGAGCCGTCAGGCCCCGTAGCGCGCCAGAAAGGTCTCGACGGCCTCGTCGGCGACCTCGGCGATGGTCCGCCGCGCCTGCACCTCGTCGCCGGTGACCAGCGGCACGAAGAAGATGGGATGCTCGACCATGCCCATCAGGTGCCCGGCCGCCCACGAGGGATGCTCGATCGGCCGCAGGGCGCCGGATTCGGACAGCCGCACAATGACGGCGATCAGCGTCGCGCCGAACTCGGTCCGGCCCTTCTCGAAGAAGCGCCGCGCCACCGCCTGGAAGCGCGGGCGTTCGGCCATCACCAGCCGGAAGACCGAACGCACGAACGGGTCGCCCATGAAGGCGCCGTAGCTCAGGGCGAAACTGGTCAGGGCCGAACGGGCGTCGCCGTCGATGGACCGGACGCTCGCCATCTGGCGGGCGAAGTCTTCGGCCGCGTCGTCGATCACCGCCGAGAACAGGGCCGCCTTGCTGCTGAACAGGGCGTAGAGGGTGGCCGTCGAAACACCCGCTTGCCGGGCGATCGGCTCCATGCGCGTGGCGGTGTAGCCGTCCCTGACGAAATGCTCGCGGGCGTGGCGCAGGATTGAGTGACGCTTGGAAGCGGGGATGTTTCCCTTGAAGCTCGCCGTGCCGTGCATCTCGTACCGCCTGGGGCCTGACGCCGAAGGAGACGCCTGCGGGCCTGACCGGTCAAGAGGGCGGGCGGCTGATCTGCGCGGAGCCGGCGAAGAGGCCGGCGAGCAACGGATGGGCGAGCACGGGGGCGGCGAGGCGGACCACCGCCTGGGGGTCCTCCAGCCGCACCGCGGCCGTGGCGTCGGCGACGATGAAATCCGCGTTGACCCGCGACGGCTCGGTCAGCCGTTCGTGGCCGGGGCGGACGGTGGCGAGGTACTGCTGGATGACGGAGTCGGCCGTACGGCCGCGCTCGGCCTGGTCGCGCAGCAGCCTGCGGATGAAGCGGATGTCCGGCGGAGTGTCGACGAAGACCCGGATGTCGAACAGTTCGACAAGGCCGGGCGTGCACAGGACGTGGGTGCCTTCCACGACCACCACCTCGGCGGCGCGGACCGGCTCGCCGCCGGCTTCCCGGCCATGGTGGATGAAGGAATAGACCGGCGCCACGATGTCGCGGCCGGACTTCAGTTCGGCCAGGTCGCGGATCATCAGCTCGTGATCCCGCGCCGCGACGTCGTCGAAGTCAAAGGTGGCGGCGTCGAAGCCCGGCAGGCTGGCCGCGTCCCGGTAGTAGGAATCCTCGCGGACCAGCACCGCGCTGCCTTCGGGCAGGGCGGCGACGAGCGTCTCGGCCAGGGTGCTCTTGCCGGAGCCTGAGCCTCCGGTGATGGCGACAAGGATGGGCATGGGGGCCTTCTAGGGTGAAGCCGGGGCTGACGCCAAGACCGGAGGCGGCTCTGCGGTTGACCTTGCGTCACGTTGCCTAACCCGAACCGCCCCGATACTCATTTCATCAAGCGCCTCGGTGAGCAGGCGCAGATGAGGGATCGCGATGCTCGGATTGATGCAGGACTGGCCGCTGACGGTTGACCGGATCATCGACCATGCCCGGAACTGGCACGGCGAGCGCGAGGTGGTGACCCGATCGGTGGAAGGACCGGTCGTCCGCACGACCTACGCCGAGATTCACGCCCGCGCGAAACGGGTCTCCGCCGTGCTCAAGGACTGGGACGTCAACGTCGGCGACCGCATCGGCACCCTGGCGTGGAACACCGGCCGCCACATCGAGGCCTGGTACGGCATCATGGGTATCGGGGCGGTGTGCCATACCCTCAACCCGCGCCTCTTCCCGGAGCAGCTGGCCTACATCATCAACCATGCCGAAGACCGCATCATCTTCGTCGACCTGACCTTCATCCCCCTGCTGGAGGCGGTGCTGCCGCACTGTCCGACGGTCGAGCGGGTCGTGGTCATGACCGACGAACTGCACATGCCGGCGACGAAGCTGCCGGGCGCCGAATGCTACGAGGCGCTCCTTTCGGGCGCCTCGGGTGACGTGCAGTGGGGCGGCTTCGACGAGCAGACCGCCTGCGGGCTCTGCTACACCTCGGGGACGACCGGCAATCCGAAGGGGGTGCTGTACTCGCACCGCTCCAACTTCATCCACACCCTGCTGGGGCTGCAGACCACGGTGCTGGGCGCGACGCCCAAGGAGGTGATCCTGCCGGTGGTGCCGATGTTCCACGCCAACGCCTGGGGCATCGCCTTCGGCGGACCGGCGGCGGGCTCGAAGCTGGTCATGCCCGGCGCGAAGATGGACGGGGAGTCGATCTACGAATTGCTGGAGAGCGAAGGCGTCACCTTCTCGGCCGCCGTGCCGACGGTCTGGCAGGGGCTGCTCGCCTATGTCCGCGAGAAAGAGCTGAAATTCTCGACGCTGAAGCGGGTGCTGATCGGCGGCTCGGCGGTGCCCGAGAGCCTGATCCGGGCCTTCCATGACGGCTACGGCATCGAGGTGGTGCAGGGCTGGGGCATGACCGAGACCTCGCCCATCGGCACCCTGTCGAACCTGCCGCCCGAACTGGAGGCGCTGCCCTACGA
>JAEYUE010000147.1 GCA_023433655.1 Pseudomonadota bacterium
CACCACGGGCGTCACACTGATCCAGGAAGGCATCGCGGCCACCCCGACAGAGTCGAACCCCGACGCTGATGGCGACGGCGTCCCGGACAACAATGAGCCGAACATCTTCGGCGCGATCAACCTGGGCAGCGGCGCGGACACGCTCGACATCCGCAACGGCATCGTGGTCGGCGACATCGCATTCGGTGACGGTGCGGACACCCTCGAGATCACCGGCGGCGCGGTTGTCCGGAGCGCCCTGTCCGACACGGACGGCGCCCTCGATATCGACGTGTCCAATGGCACCCTGGAAGGACGCCACACCGGAACGCTGAACCTTTCCAGCCTCAACGTCGGCGCGGACGGCAATCTGATCGTGACCGTGGATCCGGGCAGCGGCACGGCCGGGACGTTCAACGTCGCAGGGACGGCGACCCTTGCGGACGGGGCCGGGCTGGGCGTCCGCTTCAACTCCCTGCTGGTCGCACCGGAGCGGTTCACCCTGATCGACGCAGGAACGCTGAACTTCGGCGACATCGATGTCGGCTCGCTCGAGACGAATTCGCCGTTCCTCTACGTGGTGGAGGCCGGGGCCGACCTGGGCGCCGGGCAGGTCTACGCCGACGTGCGCCGTCGTACGGCGGAAGAAGCGGACCTGATCGCCGTCGAGGCGCAGATGTTCGACGCCTTCTACGGCGCTCTCGGCAGCGACGGCGCGGCGGCCATCCGCGACGCCTTCCTGTCGCAGACCCAGCGCGACGAGTTCCTGAACCTCTACGAGCAGCTGCTGCCCGAGCACTCGGGCGGGCCGCTGCTGTCGCTGGCCTCGGGCGTCGACGCGGTCACCCGGGCCCTGACCGGGCGCAACGCCTCCGCCAGCCCCGGCGAAACCAGCGCCTGGGTGCAGGAGATCAATTTCTACGCGGACAAGGACAAGACCGACACCTACGGCTTCCGTTCGGAAGGCTTCGGCGTGGCCGGGGGCATCGAGCGGGGCACGGGTCTGGGCGCGGTCGGTCTGAGCGTCGCCTTCACCTCCTCCGACCTCGAGGACCCGGAGTCCGAGGCTGAAGAGGTCCTTTCGGCCAACCTGCTGGAGCTCGGTCTCTACTGGCGGGCGCAGGGGCAGTACTGGACCACCTGGGCGCGGGCGGCGGCGGGCTACGCCTCCTTCTCCTCGGAGCGGCGCTTCGTCGGCCAGGGCCTGGACCTGTCCAATGAATCGGACTGGAACGGTTTCACCCTGGCGGCCGCCGGCGGCGTCTCCTACGAGCGCGAGTTCGGCCGCTTCACCATCCGGCCCGAGGCCTATGCGGAATATTTCTCGCTGAGCGAGGACGGTCACGTCGAGGAAGGCGGCGGCGACGGCTTCGACCTGGAGATCGACGACCGCGACGGTCACATGTTCTCGGCCACGGCGGCCCTCAATCTCGGCATGAAGATGGGCCAGGACGACTGGCTGCGGCCGGAGATCCGGCTCGGCTGGCGCCAGAACATCTCGGTCGATCCGGGCGAGACCATCGCCCGCTTCCGCTCCGGCGGCGGCGACTTCACCCTGACGCCCGACTCCATCGAAGGCGGAGGTCCGATCCTCGGCTTCCGCCTCAATGTCGGCAACGAGCTGGGCATGCTTTCGGTCAGCGCCGATGCGGAGATGATCGAGGACTACGTCCGCTACATGCTGTTCCTGCGGGCCAGCTTCCGGTTCTAGGTCCGGCGGTCGGACGGGCGGCTAGCTCAGCTGGTCAGAGCACCTCGTTTACACCGAGGGGGTCGGGGGTTCGAACCCCTCGCCGCCCACCATTCGCCGTCGGTCAGGCGACGTTCACCTGTCCTGCGTCAGGATATGGCGTCGGGAGATTATCAATGAAGTCCATGTTCACGCGCAGCGCCGCCCTCGCCGCCGTCCTTGCGGGCGCGCTGATGCTCCAGGGGTGTCTGGTCGGAGCCGCGGTCGGCACGGCGGGCGCCGTCGTCGGCGGGGCCGCCAAGGCGACCGGCGCGGTGGTCGGCGCGGGCGTCGACGCCGTCACCACCTCCGACGAGGAGACGCGCGCGAAGCGCGAGCGGGAGCAGCGGGCCTACGAACGCGAGCAGCGGCGCTGCGAACAGCGCCGGCGCCAGGGCCGCGACTGCTAGAGCGGCTTTTCGACCGCCCAGTTGTGGATGGCCACGCCGGCGACCTCGAAGTCGCGCCGGGCGGTCACCCGGAAGCCGAGCCTTTCGAAGACCGGGCGGGCCGTCTCGCTCGCCTCGGCGTAGAGCCGCGATGTCCCGCAAAGGGGCATGAGGGCCGCGGCCGTTTCGAGCAGGAGTCGCGCCACCCCCTGCCCTGCCGCCTCGGGCGCGACGTATAGCAGGTCGATATGGCCGTCCGGTTCGATGTCGATGAATCCGACTATGACCTGCCGGATCGCCACCAGCCGCGTGCGCCCGTCGGCCATCCGGGCGGCCAGGCCCTCGGCGGACGGCGTCAGGGAGGCCCAGGCCTCAATCTGCGCCGTAGAATAGTCTCGCGCGCCGAGTTCTCGTACCGAGGCGGCGTAGAGCGCCGACAAGGCGGAGGCGTCTGCCAGTTCCCAGGGGCGGACTGACAGTCCCACGGTCACAGCGTCAGCACGCAGCGTTCGTGGATGGTCGGGCGGGCCACCTGCACGCGGCAAAGGCCGGGCCACTCCGGCTTCAGACGCCCGGCGAACCAGAGGCACAGATTCTCAAGCGATGGCAGTTCCAGGCCCGGCTTCTCGTTCAGCATGCCGTGGTCCAGCTCCTCCGCCGCCGCCTTGAGGGCGCGGTCCAGGGCGCCGAGGTCCGCGACCCAGCCGTGTTCGGCATCCAGGGTCTCCGAGCGCACGGTGGCCTCGACCGTGAAGGAGTGGCCGTGCACCCGGCGATAGATGCTGCCTTCCGGTTCGTTCGGAAAATGGTGGGCCGCGTCGAAGGTGGCCTGTTTGGTGATCTCGAAGACGGGCATTAGCGGACGCCGATATACTTGTGGGTCTGGACGCTGAGGCGCCATTTGGGGTGGGCGAGGCAGTAGTCGATGGCCGCGGCCGTGTTGGCCTCGCGGTCGGGGCCGTCCATCGGCTGCAGCCAGAAGCGTTCGAAATCGAGGTGCTCGAAGCGGTCGGGCATCGCCATGGCCTGCGGAAACACCAGCTTCAGCTCCTGCCCCGAGGTCTGGACCACCGCCGCATCGGCCTTGGGGCTGATGCAGATCCAGTCGATTCCCCGCGGCGCCGCGAGCGTCCCGTTGGACTCGATCGCGACCTCGAAGCCGCGGGCGTGGAGGGCCTCGATCAGCGGCGAATCCAGCTGCAGCAGCGGCTCGCCGCCGGTGCAGACGACCAGCTTCGGGTCCCCTTCCCGGCCGCGCCACATTGCGGCGACATGGTCGGCCAGAGCGTCCGGCGTGGCGAACTTGCCGCCGCCCTCGCCGTCCGTCCCGACGAAGTCCGTGTCGCAAAAATTGCAGATCGCCTTCGCGCGGTCGCGTTCCAGCCCGTTCCACAGATTGCAGCCGGCGAAGCGCAGGAAGACCGCCGGGCGGCCGGCCTGGCCGCCCTCGCCCTGCACGGTCAGGAAGACCTCCTTGGCCGAATAGGTCATGGCCGCGCCACCCATTCGCCGTAGCCGTTTGCGCGCAGTTCGCAGGCCGGGCAGTCACCGCAGCCATAGCCCCAGGCGTGGCGCCGTTCACGCTCGCCGAGATAGCAGGTGTGCGAGGCTTCGACGATCAGATCGACCAGCGGCTGGCCGCCGAGGTCGCGCGCCAGGGCCCAGGTGTCGGCCTTGGTCAGGGCCATCAGCGGGGTCTCGATGACGACCGGCCGGTCCAGGCCGAGGCTGAGGGCGCGCGCCATGGCGTCGAGGGTGTCGCGGCGGCAATCCGGATAGCCCGAATAGTCCGTCTCGCACATCCCGCCGACCAGGACCTCCAGCCCCCGCCGGTCCGCCAGCGCGGCGGCGACCGTCAGGAAAACGAGATTGCGCCCCGGGACGAAGGTCGTCGGCAGGCCGCGCGCATCCATCTCGATGGCGCGATCCGCCGTCAGCGCGCTCTCCGCGATCCGTCCGTAGCCGGTCAGATCCACGACATGATCGGGTCCCAGCCGCCCCGCCAGCGCGGGAAGCACCCGCGCCATGCCTTCGCGGACATCCAGCCGGGCCTGCATCTCGATCGCATGGCGCTGCCCATAGTCGAACCCGACCGTCTCCACCCGCTCGAACCGGGTCAGGGCCCAGGCCAGGCAGGTGGCGCTGTCCTGCCCGCCGGAGAACAGGACCAGGACCGACTTTGCAGGATTTTGCAGGGAAGCGCTCATGACAAACCTGCGGTCGGCCGCAGGCCGCGCGCATGGACAGGTGGGATGGGCCGTTCAGGGACGGGCCGGCCTTCTACACCAGCCCGCACGCCGGCGCAAAAGGCGGGCAGGACCGTGGAGCCGAGCTTAACGCTTCTGCAAACCGTTGCCTGCAATTGTCCGCCGGTCGCAGTGGAGTGCCGGTGAGTATGCCGACAATCGAATCCCTCACCGAGCGCGCCGAGGCGGTGACGCCCCAGACGCCCGGACGGGAGGTGTTCGCCCGCTTCGAGCGCGAGCCCGACACCTTGGTGATCCCTGTGGTGGACGGCCGGCGCCCGGTCGGCCTGATCGAGCGTCGGGATTTCCTGCTGAAGATCGCCCGGCCCTTCGGCCACGCCCTCTACGCCGATCGGCCGGTGACCTGCCTGATGGATCGCGACCCCCCGATCGTGGAGGCCGGGGTGGAGATCGACACGGTCTGCGACGCCCTGATGAAGGGCGGATCGGGCGCCTCCCTGCGCGGCTTCATCGTCACGCGCAACGGGCGCTATTACGGCGTCGGCACCATGGTTTCGCTGCTGCGCTCGGCCAACGAGGCCCAAAGGCGCGAGCTCGCCTCCCTGGCCGCTCAAGTTCGTGAACTGAACGACACGCGACTCCAGGCCCTCATGTCGGCGCGCGACAAGAGCCAATTCCTGACCGTCATGAGCCATGAGCTGCGGACGCCGATGAATGGCGTGCTGGCGGTAGCCGAACTGCTGCGCCGCCAGCCCCTGAACGCCCAGGCCCAGGCCCACGTCACCACGATCGTGGAATCGTCGGAATCCTTGCTGCGCATCCTCCAGGACGCGCTCGACCTGTCCCGGGCCGAGGCCGGCGAACTCGAGCTTCACCCCGAGGCGACGCCGCTGCGGGCGCTGATGGACGATGTCCAGGCGCTGTGGGCGCCCCGCGCCGCCCAGGACAACGTCACCCTGATGATCAGCTACGAGGGCGACACCGAACTGGCCGCCGTGGTCGACGGGCCGCGCCTGAAGCAGGTGTTCAACAACCTGGTCGGCAACGCCCTGAAATTCGCCCGCGACGGCATTGTCGAGGCCAGCCTGAAGGCGGTGGCCAGGGGGGACCGGATCACGCTTGAGGCCCGCATCCGCGACGACGGACCCGGGGGCGACGCCGATCGCGCCGAGACCATCTTCGAGCCCTTCATCCACGGCTCGACAAAGGACGGAGCGGGTCTGGGGCTGTCGATCTGCCGACAGGTGATCAGCCGCATGGGCGGACGCATCTGGGCCGAGAACAACCCCGGGCGGGGCGCCACCTTCGCCTTTGACCTCGAGGTCGACCGGACCCAGGTCGAGGCGCCCGCAGCCTCGAACGTCCAGACCCTGTCCGACCTCGAGATGACGGCGTCGCCGCACGTGCTCATCGTCGACGACAACGCCACCAACCGCGTCGTGGCCCAGGCGCTGTGCGAGATGTTCGGCTGCACCTCCGAGACCGCCGAGGACGGCGTCGAGGCCCTGGGGGCCGTCCAGGAGCGCCAGTTCGACCTGGTGCTGATGGACATCAAGATGCCGCGCATGGACGGCGTTCAGGCGACCAGGGCGATCCGCGCCCTCCACGGACCCGCCGCAGTCGTTCCGATCGTCGCCCTGACCGCCAACGCCGATCCGGACGACGCGAAGAAATACCTCGCCTGCGGCATGGCCGCCGTGGTCGAGAAGCCGATCAAGCCCGAGCGGCTGCGCATGGCCATGAACGCCGCCCTTGAGCAGACCGCCGCCGCGGCGGCGGCCACGGCCAGCCGGACGAAACGGTCGTCGCGCCCCGCCGCCTAGGCGGCGCCGGACGGGTCCCCTTCCTCCTCGTCCTCGTCGTCATAGCCCACAAGGCGCAGGGCCCGCGCCTTCTGACCGTTCAGTTCGCACCAGCGCAGCAGTCCCTCCTCGCGGCCATGGGTGATCCACACCTCTTCCGGGGCGAGTTCGGCGAAGGTGGCCGTCAGCTCCGGCCAGTCGGCGTGGTCCGACAGCACCAGCGGCAGCTCCACGCCCCGCTGACGCGCCCGGGCCCGCACCCCCATCCAGCCCGAGGCGAAGGCGAGCACCGGATCGGCGAACCGGCGGGCCCAGCGGTCCTGGGTGGCCGACGGCGGGGCGATCACCACCTCGCCTCCGAGCGCGTTCGGTTTCAGCCCGGTGGCCGGCGCCAGCGGGCCCAGGTCGACGCCCTCGCGCTGATACAGCCGGTTCAGCCGCTCAAGGGCGCCGTGGACGTAGATCGGCCGGTTCCAGCCCGCCTCGCGCAGCAGACGGATGACCCGTTGCGCCTTGCCCAGGGCGTAGGCGCCGACGAGGTGGGCGCGCTCCGGAAACTGGCGCAGCGACTGCATCAGGCGGCCGATCTCCTCGCCGTCCGGCGGATGATTGAACACCGGCAGGCCGAATGTGGCCTCGGAAACGAAGACGTCGCAGGGCACGGGCTCGAAGGGTGCGCAGGTCGGATCCCGGCGGCGCTTGTAGTCGCCGGATACGACCATGGTCAGGCCACGCCAGCGGATCACAGCCTGCGCCGAGCCCAGCACATGGCCAGCGGGGACAAGGGTCACCTCGACGCCGTCATGAGAGGCGGCTTCCCCGTAGCCCGCCGGCTGCTGGCGGACGGCGAAGCCCTCGCCGTAGCGTTCGGCCATGATGGCGAGGGTCTGAGGCGTGGCCAGCACCGCCCCGTGGCCGGCGCGGGCGTGGTCGGAGTGGCCGTGCGTGATCACCGCCCGCGCCACCGGCTGCACCGGATCGACGTAATAGTCGCCGGGCGGGCAGTACAGGCCGGCCGGGGTGGGCCGGAGCAGGTCCTCGAAACGGATCATGGAGCGGATATGGAGCCTTGGCGGAGGTGGGGAAACGCACGAGCGGCGCTTGCGTCCCCGACCGCGTCGGGTGGATAGCAGGACATGGCCTCCCCCGCGCTCGTCTCCCTGTTGCCCCAGCTCGCTTCCGGCGCCGCCCACACCCACGCGCTCGGCTTCAGCTTCGACGGGCTGGACGGCGACCGGGTGCGAATCCGCGCTCCGTGGCGCGAGGATCTGGTCGGCGACCCCGACACGGGCGTCCTGTCCGGCGGACTGGTGACCGCCCTGCTCGACCATGCCGGGGGCCTGGCGGTGTGGATCGCCCTCGACCGGTTCCAGCCGATCGCCACCCTTGACCTCCGCGTCGACTACATGCGGGCGGCGGAGCCGGGCCGGGATCTGGTCGCCGAGGCCCGCTGCTACCGCCTGACCCGGTCCATCGCCTTCGTCCGCGCCTGGGCGTTCGAGGACGGGCCGGACGATCCGGTCGCGGCGGCCCAGGCCACCTATGTGCTCAGCGGACGCGAGCAGGCGGGAGCCGGAAAATGAGTCACCTGCTGGACCGCGTGCCCTATGCCCGCTTCCTCGGCCTCATCACCGGGCAACAGGGCGAGACCCTGACCGTGACCATGCCGTTCGCCGACCGGCTCATCGGCAATCCCATGCTGCCGGCGCTGCACGGCGGCTCGACGGCGGCCCTGCTTGAGCTGACCGCCGTGGCCCAGGTGGCCCTGACCTGGCCGCGCCTTCGGCTGCCCCTACCGATCAACGTCACCGTCGCCTATCTGCGCTCCGGGCGGCCGGTCGACGTCCACGCCCGCGCCCGCATCAGCAAGGCCGGTCGACGGGTCGCCCATGTGCTGGCCGAGGCGTGGCAGGAGGACGAAGCTCAGCCCATTGCTTCGCTCACCGCGCACTTCCTTGTGGCCGAACACGACCTCTAGTTGTAGTTTATTGTAACGTCCGATTGCTTCCTCCACGCGTTGGTTAATCCACGGGAGGAAACCATGACGAGACACAGTATTGGCGAGGCCCTGGCGGCCCGCCTCTATGCCGCCGAGGCGGCGATCGACAAGGCGATGGCGGAGACTGCCGCCCTCGCCGGCGCCCTTCCGGTCGCGCGCGCAGAGGCCTGTCTGTCGGCGGTAAGCGGGCAGCGGGCGTTCAGCGGCGCGGCCGGCGCCATCGGCGCCCTGGCCGAAGCCCGCGGCCACCTGGTCCAGACCCACAACGCCCTCGCCGCCCTCGCCCGCAGGCTGGGCCTCGACACCCTTGCGATCGGTCCCGTCGACAAGCCGGGCGATACGCCGCCGGTCGGCGGCGGCCTGTGTCCGGAAGGCGACACACCTCACGTCGTGGTGAACAAATCCCTACCAAGTATTGGAGCGTCGTGTTAAGGCTTCGTTTACTGTTTCAGTTTCGGAGGCTTCCATGGATAAGGCTCAGGTGATCGCCAGCGTGGCCGGCGATCTGAATGCAACGGAGCAGTCCGTTGACGAGGCCATCGCCCGCGCGACCACCTTGGTGCAGTCGATGATCGGGGCGCGCGCGGCGCTCGGCATCTCGCCGGTTGCGGGCGCGGAAGCCCAAGCCAAGGCGATGGAAGTCATCGCCGCGTTGGGATCTGCACGTCAGGCCTTGGTTGCCAGCCACCAAGAACTTGGCAAGGATCATCGGCGCTTGGGTTACGGCGTGTACGCTGGCGGCCTTCCGAAGACCGAGCCTGGCGGCGAGCGTCCACCGACGACCGGGGAGCGTCATCTCCGCGCGGTTTAATTCCCCGTAATGTCGGCGACCGGACGTTCCACGGGTCGCTGAATTGAGGCATTGTCGCCCCCATGCTTGCGTGGGGGCGATTCTGTGTTCGTGGACATCTACGCTCTGGCCGTAACTGTCGTCGCGGCCTTCGTTGTGGCTTTCGCCTTCATCAAGGGTGACGATCCGGAACGCATAGGCGCTGGAACCTACGCCCTGGTTGCTCTGGCAAGCGCTATTATGCCCAAGGACGTCAACGGCCCCGGAGGCCCAATGTGGGGCTTGATGGGCCTTGATATTGTACAATTGGTCGTCTTCGCCGGCCTGGCTTGGCACAGCCGCCGCGCTTGGCCAGTGTGGGCCTCGGCATTCCAGGCCCTCGTCGTCACCGGCCACCTACTTCTTGCTTTCAATCTGAAGGCAACGACCAACGCTTTCGTCGCTTTTGCGGCAATGAACAACTTGGCCAACTATGCCCTTCTGATCGCACTGGCGGTCGGGACATTCTGGGCCTGGCAAGAGAGGAAGGCGGCCACTATGGGCGCGTGAGGAGGTACGCCCGGGCCCCGGCCCGGCTAACATCCCCGAACCTGAAGGAGGACAACGGTGTTCGACACCCTCTATTCCCAGATCGCGACGGCGGTGGGCGTGGCGGTGGTGGCCTTCGCCTTTCTGAAAGGCGACGAGCCCGAGCGGGTCGGGGCCGGCGCCTACGCCATCGGCGCCCTGGCGACGCTGCTGCTCCAGGAAGACTCCCGGCTCTATGGCGCCCAGTGGCCGCTGATCGTCATCGAGACGGTCATGCTGATCACCTATGCGGCGCTCGCGTGGAAGAGCCGCCGGTCATGGCCGATCTGGGCCGCCGGCCTGCAGTCGGTGGTGGTCATGTGCCACCTCCTGACCACGGCGGACCTCCGCCCGCCGCTGGCGGCGTTCTATGCGGTGATCAACCTTGCCAGCTACGGCATCCTCCTCGTCCTTGCACTCGGGGTCCTGCAGGCCTGGCGCGATCGCCGCGCACTGGGCCTCGAATAGGTTCGGGGTTTTTATTCCTATCGGGTCGCGGTAAATTCAAGGAATCGGGCTGATCGGCCCGCACCGGACGCCCGCCCATGCCCCTCACCCACGCCCGACTGTGGAAGGCGATCGACGGCCTCGCCCGCCGCGAAGGGCTGAGCGCCTCGGGTCTGGCGCGCCGCGCCGGGCTGGACGCGACCAGCTTCAACCCCTCCAAGCGCTTCGGCCCCGGCGATCCGCCGCGGCCGCGCTGGCCGTCGACCGAAAGCCTGACCCGCATCCTCGTGGCCACCGGCGTGTCCCTGGGCGAGTTCGCGGATCTGGCCCGGGACGCGCCGGACCGGCCGGCGACCGTGCCGATGCTGGGCCTCGCCCAGGCCGGTCAGGATGGCTTCTTCGACGATGCAGGACTGCCGGTCGGCGACGGCTGGGAGCAGACCGAACTGCCGCGACCGACGGAAACCCTGCTCAGCCTGCGCGTCACCGGCGACTCCATGGCCCCGGTCTACCGCGAGGGCGACCGCATCATCGTCGACCGCGAGGCTTCGGACGTGCGCAAGGGCGACCGGGTGGTGGTGCGCACCACCGGCGGCGAGACCCTGGCCAAGGAAGTCGCCGGGCTGACGGCGAAAGCCGTCACCCTGGCGTCGATCAACCCGACCTACGAACCGCGCACCGTGGCGCGCAGGGACATCGTCTGGATGGGCCGCATCCTGTGGGTCAGCCAGTAAGCAAGAAAGGCCGCCCCTGGGAGCGGCCTTTCCGTTCGCTGCCGTGCGGGATCAGCGGCTGACGTAGTGAGCGTTGACCCAGCCGCCGCCGGCGATCTGCACCCACTCGCCCTGCGAGCTCACGGCGGTGAAGGGCTGGCCGGCCGACAGGCTGCCGACCTGGCGGTAGTTGGTCCCCGGACCCGAGCGGATGCGCAGGTTGGAGGTCGCCCGGTAGGTGTCGGCGCTGTAGCCGTAATCCGAGCTGTAGGCGCGGGCGCGCTGCTGGTTGCAGC
>JAEYUE010000274.1 GCA_023433655.1 Pseudomonadota bacterium
GCCCAGGTCAACCTGCCCCCGCCGCGGGTGAAGGTGTGCCGCGGCCGGCTGTTCAGCCCGCGCGACTACATCGCCGACATCACCGAATGGGGCTTCGGGGACGTCGTCGGCAAGGGACTGGAGGAACGACATGACCCCATCCAGTGACGCCGCGGGCGGCGCCCATCCCGACCCGCAGACGCCGCAGCCGGGGCTCGAGCCGGGTCCGGCGAGGAAACTGCGGGTGGCGGCGGTGGGCGACCTGCACGTCGGCGAGGCGCACGAGGGGCCGCACCGCGAGCTGTTCGACCGCGTGCACGAGGACGCCGATGTGCTGTGCCTGTGCGGCGACCTGACCAATTTCGGCAAGATCCGCGAGGTCGAGATCCTGCTCGACGATCTGCGGCACTGCCGCATCCCCATGGTCGGGGTGCTGGGCAATCACGAGCACGAGTGCGGCCGGCCCGACGAGGTGACGCAGATGATGTGCGACGCCGGCGTGAAGATGCTGACCGGCCAGGCCTATGAGATCGAGGGGGTCGGATTCGCCGGCGGCAAGGGGTTCATCGGCGGCTTCGGCCGCTACATGCTCAGCCCGTTCGGCGAGGCGGCCGTCAAGACCTTCGTCCAGGAGGCCGTCGAGGACGCCAACCACATCGAGAATTCGATCCGCATGCTGCGGACCGAACGGTCGGTAGTGCTGTTGCACTATTCGCCGGTGGTCGACACGGTGATGGGCGAACCGCCCGAGATCCACGCCTTTCTCGGCTCATCGCGCCTTGGCGAGACGATCGACCGCTACGACAACATCAGTCTGGTGGTGCACGGTCATGCCCACCGGGGCGCGCCCGAGGGGCGGACCAACAAGGGTACGCCGGTCTACAATGTCGCCCTGCCGGTGCTGAAGACGCTTGGCGACACGCCTTACCGGGTTTTCGAGGTCTGAAACGCCTTGCGTGGCCGGAAGCCGCGCCAGATCGCCCAGAGCAGCAGGGCGACCGCGACGCCGAAGGTGTCGGCGACAAGGTCGAGAATGTCGGCGTCGCGACCGACCATGCCCTGGACCACCTCCACCGAGCCGCCCAAGGCCACCGCGAGGACGGCGGCGGCGAGGCGCGGCAGGCGCGGGAAGAGCACGCCGAAGCTCCACAGGATCAAGCCGAAGGCGACGAAATGCGCGACCTTGTCCGAGATCCCGCTGGCCGCCTCGGCCCCGCCGAACGGCCCGAGCATCAGGGTCAGGGAGACGGCGAGGATGGAGAACGCGGCGAGGCGTATCGGAAGCGACATGGAGTACTCTGCTGGCGGGGATGGCGCGTCCTTATCAGCCGGCCAGCAGAACCCACAGCCCCGTTCCAGCGAATCCTGCCGCAGCGGCGGCGCGAATCCACTTCAGCGGCAGGCGCCGCGCTGCGGCCTCCCCCAGCAGAACCGCCGGCCCGTTGACCAGCATCATGCCCAGCGTCGATCCGGCGACGACCAGGGGCAGGGACTGGAACTGGGCGGCGAGCATGGCGGTGGCGACCTGGGTCTTGTCCCCCATCTCGATGACGAAGAAGGCCGCCGTCGTGGTCCAGAACACGCCGGAGAAGGTCTTCTCGGTGGTGTCGGGACGCTCGTCGAAGCGGTCCGGGATCAGGGCCCAGACGGCGAACCCGAGGAAGGCCAGGCCGACCACCCAGCGCATCCACTCGCCGTCCATGAAGCGGCCGAGCACCGTCCCGGCCAGGCCGGCGAAGGCGTGGTTGGCCAGGGTGGCGACGAGGATGCCGAGCAGGATCGGCAAGGGTCGGCGCCACGCCGCAGCCAGCACGATGGCCAACAGCATGGTCTTGTCCCCGATCTCCGCGATGGAGACGAGGCCGGTCGAGATCAGGAAGGCGTTCAACTGGTCTTCGTGCGCGGGGGCCTCGGCGGACAGACCTGTGGCGTTCGCAGCCGGGCCCCCGCGTGGATGCGCCCCTGCGAAGCCAGCGGTCTTGCCGAGGCCCGAAGGCCCTGCGCGCCATCCTCTCCGGGAAGAGGAAGCATGTTGACGCGAATCCCGCTGGGAGGTGCGGGCGGCTACTCCCCGATGACGGGGGGGTGATTAGCCACGCCGGGCTCCCGGCGCAAGCCTCAGCTGAAGGCCACGAAGATGAGGGCGACAACGGTGACGTCGACGGTGCGGGCGAGGAAGGTCAGCATGGCGGCGGTCCCGAACGGAGGCGTTTTCGCCTTCCGTCAGCAAGGACCGTGCCGTCGCGTCAGACGTCGGTGTCCGTCGCCTTGCCGGGCTTGGGTCGGCGCTCGGCCGCGCCGGAATAGGCCCGGCCGAGATAGGTGGAGCGCGCCTCGTCCAGCACCGGCGGGCCGCCCTTGAGGCCTCGGCGCTGTCCGGACTGGCCCATCACCTGGGCGGCGAAGGCGGCGCCCGAGGCGTCCGCGCCGGTCGAGGGGGCAGGTCTTACCGGGGCCTCGGCGGCCTCCGGCGCGAAGTCGGTCGGGACGAGGGCGCGCGACGCCGAGGCGGCGCGGCGCTCGGCCGAACGGCGCTCGCGTTCGCGGCGGTCGTCGCGGCGTTGCACCGGCCCGATCGGGACGATCTCGTCGGCCATGTCAGCCGGACTTGCCGGGGGCGCCGGACAACTTGTCCAGCTGGGCGCGCATCTCGTCCATCTGGCGGCGCATCTCGGCCAGGGGGTCGGCGGCGGGCTCGGGCGCCGCAGCGGCCGCAGCCGCCCGCGGGGCGCCGGCGCTGAAGCCGGGCCACATCTTCATCGCCTCGGCGAACATCGCCATATTGCGCTTGACCGCCTCGTCCAGCAGGCCGGCGCCGGGGGCAGCGCCGAAGGCCTTGTTGAACTGGCCGCGCATCTGCTCCTGCTGGCGGGCGAAGGCGTCCAGCGACATCTCCAGGTACGAGGGCAGGACGCCCTGCATCTGGCCGCCGTAGAAGCCGATCAGCTGGCGCAGGAACTGGACCGGCAGCAGGGCCTCGCCGCGGCTCTCCTCCTCGAAGATGATCTGGGTCAGGATCTGGCGGGTCAGGTCGTCGTTGGTCTTGGCGTCGTAGACGACGAACTCCGTTCCCTCGCGCACCATGCGGGCCAGGTCCTCGAGCGTGACGTAGGCGGAGGTGGCGGTGTTGTAGAGCCGCCGGTTGGCGTATTTCTTGATGACGACGGTCTCGCCGGCTCCGGACTTCCTGTCAGCCACGCCCAGTCCCCGATCCTGTTGCAAGGCCGCACTATGCTGCGCTGCGCGCGCGAATGTCTAGCCGAGGGCGGCGGGGGCCAGGACCACGCCGACCAGCACGGCGGCCCAGTGGGTCATGGCGCCGGTGACCACGAAGCCGTGCCAGATGGCGCGGCGGAACTTCACCTGCGGGCTGATGAAGACGAACACCCCGGCCGTGTAGATGAGGCCGCCCGCGACCAGCAGGCTGAGGGCGATGGGGTGGACGGTGTCGATCATCGGCCCGAGGGCGATCACCGCCAGCCAGCCGAACAGGACATAGACGCCGCTCCAGAAGGCGTCCGACAGGCGCGGCGCCACCAGCTTGGCGCAGACCCCCGCCAGGGCGATGCCCCACACCAGCAGGGTGAAGCCGACCGACCAGGCGCCCTCGAAACGCTGGGTGGTGAAGGGGGTGTAGCTGCCGGCGATCATCAGGAAGATGGCGGCCTCGTCCATCCGCCTGAGGATCGGCCGGGCGGCGCAGGGGCGGGTCTGGTTGTAGATGGTCGAGACCGTCAGCATGACGATCAGGCACAGGGCGTAGGCGGCCGTCGCCGCCACGGCCCCGATGCCGGAATAGAGGGCGGCCAGAACAGCCAGCACGACCCCGCCGACCGCGGCCAGGGTCAGTCCGACGACATGGACGACAAGGTCCGCGGTCTTCTCCGCCGGGGTGCGGTAGTGCTCGATCATGTCGAGCTCGTCGGGCGTGCAGACCCGGGTGAGAATGGTCTTCATCGGCTTGAGCATGGCCCCATCAAGCCCTTCGCTCCGTTATTCGTTCCCGCCAGTCTGCGCGGGGGCGATGACCAGCGGCTGAATCAGGCCGGGCGAGGGTGACGAAAGCCGCGGGATGCGGCAGAAACGGCACGAATTCTTTCCCGCGGCCTAACGCCTCCCCCTTCGTAGGGCCGCTTCCCCGAGGTCAGTCAAATGTCTGTCGAAGTGGTCATCGTCTCCGCGGCGCGCACGCCGGTCGGATCGTTCCTCGGCGCGCTCTCGAGCCTTTCCGCGGCGAAGCTGGGCGAGGTCGCCATCCGCGCCGCCCTCGAGCGCGCGGGGGTGAACGGCGACGAGGTCGACGAGGTCATCCTCGGGCATGTCCTGCAGGCGGCGGCCGGCCAGGGCCCGGCGCGGCAGGCGGCGATGGGCGCCGGGATTCCGAAGGAGGTTCCCGCCTGGAGCCTGAACCAGATCTGCGGCTCGGGCCTGCGCGCCGTGGCCCTTGCGGCCCAGCAGATCGCCCTCGGCGACGCCCGCATCGTCGTCGCCGGCGGTCAGGAGAGCATGAGCCAGGCGCCGCACGCCCAGCAGCTGCGCGCGGGACAGAAGATGGGCGACCTCGCGCTCGTCGACACCATGATCCGCGACGGCCTGTGGGACGCTTTCAACGGCTACCACATGGGCCAGACGGCGGAGAACATCGCCGAGCGATTCCAGATCACCCGCGCAGACCAGGATGCCTTCGCCGTGGCCAGCCAGAACAAGGCGGAGGCGGCGCAGAAGGCCGGGCGGTTCGACGCCGAGATCGCGCCGGTGACGATCGCCTCAAGGAAGGGCGACCTGGTCGTCGACAGGGACGAATACATCCGCCACGGCGCCACGCTGGAGGCGATGGAGAAGCTGCGGCCCGCCTTCACCGGCGACGGGACGGTCACGGCGGCCAACGCCTCGGGCCTCAACGACGGGGCCGCGGCCGTGGTGCTTATGAGCGCCGACGAGGCCCGCGCGCGCGGCCTTGAGCCGCTGGCCCGCATCGCCGCCTCGGCGACCGCCGGGGTCGACCCCGCGGTGATGGGGACGGGGCCGATCCCGGCCTCGCGCAAGGCCCTGGAGAAGGCCGGCTGGAGCGTGGCCGACCTCGACCTGGTCGAATCCAACGAGGCCTTCGCCGCCCAGTCGCTGTGCGTGCTCAAGGAGCTCGGCCTCGACCCCGACAAGGTCAACGTCAACGGCGGGGCCATCGCCATCGGCCACCCGATCGGCGCCTCGGGCGCGCGCATCCTGACCACCCTGCTGCATGAGATGAAGCGGCGGGGCGCGCGCAAGGGCCTCGCCACCCTGTGCATCGGCGGCGGCATGGGCGTGGCGATGTGCGTCGAGCGGCCCTGAGCCGCCGCGCCGCGATCAGGCCGCGTTGGCGGCCTTGCCGGCGCCCTTGAGCTTGTCCTGGTGGGCGCGCATGCCGCGGGCGATCAGCTCGGCCGCCTCGCCGGCGTCGCCCCACCCCTTCACCGTCACCGACTTGCCCTTCTCGAGGTCCTTGTAGCGGGTGAAGAAGTGCTCGATCTGCTCGACCAGGATGGCGGGCAGCTGACGGTAGCTGGCGATGTCGGTGTAGTAGGGGTTCAGCTTGTCGACCGGCACGGCGAGGATCTTCTCGTCGCCGCCGGCTTCGTCGACCATCTTCAGCACGCCGATCGGGCGCGAGCGGATGATGCAGCCCGGCACCACCGGCGTCGGGTTGAGCACGATGACGTCGCAGGGATCGCCGTCGTCCGACAGGGTGTGCGGGATGAAGCCGTAATTGCCCGGATAGTACATCGCCGTGTGCAGGAAGCGGTCGACGAAGAGGGCGCCCGAGGCCTTGTCCATCTCGTATTTCACCGGCAGGCCGCCCTGCGGGATTTCGATGACCACGTTGACGTCCCAGGGCGGGTTGGGGCCGGCGGGAATGGCGTCGATGTTCATGACGGGACTCGTCGATTGTGCACTGCGATACGGGGAGGCGGGGGTGATAGGCGCGCAAGACGCCCGAAGCAAGGCGGACTTGCCCCCGGCGGTTCCTCGGGCCACCAACGGGCGGGGGAGTGAATTGGAGCGGTGATGACCCTGACCGACGGCCTCGCCCTGGCCCTGTTCCTGCTGTGCTGGCTCGGCTACGGCCCGCTGCTGGCCGTGCTCGCGCGGCGCAGCGGCTCGCTCAACGACGACATGATGGTGGTCCGGCGCGCGTGGATGATGGCCATGACCCACCGCGAGGTGCGCATCGTCGACAGCCAGTTGATGGGCCACACCATCAACTCCGGCGGCTTCTTCGCCTCGACCAACCTGCTGCTCATCGCCGCCGTGGCCGGCATCCTGTTCGGCGGCGAGCAGGCGCTGCAGGGCGTGGCGGCGGTCGGCGAGGCCGCGCCGACGCGGCTGCTCGAGGCCAAGCTGGCGCTGGTGCTCCTTTGCCTCGCCCGCGGCCTGCTCGATTTCATCTGGTCGATCCGCCAGATGAACTACGCCCTCGCCCTGATCGGGGCCGCCCCGGAGCTGCACACGGAGGCCGACCGGGTGGCCCTGGGGGAGGCCGCGGGGCGGTTGCTCAACCCCGCCCTCAGCGCCTTCAGCCAGGGCGTGCGGGGGTATTATTTCGCGCTGGCCGCGGCGGCCTGGCTGTTCGGCCCCCTGTGGCTCGCGCTGGGCGTTGTGGCGGTGTTCTGCCTGCTGGTCTGGCGCCAGGCCGGCTCGCCGGCCGCGCGGGCGGTGCGCGCCGCGCGCCGCCTGCTGGAGCCCCACCTCCCGGAACGGTGAAGCCGTTTCGCAGACGCCCCATCGCCGGGTCGCTCCAACCCATGAAATCGATTACAACGACCTTCTTCGGGTGAAGTCTGCCGTTACAAGGCGTGAACGCGGGTGCGAAATATCCGGTTGACCCTTTGTGCACTGCACACTAGCTTGATCGTCGACGCCGCGAGGCGTCATGCCCTTCCTGGGCGTTTCCTCCCTAAAGACTTCCATGCCGCGCCTTCGGGCGCGGCTTTTTTTACGTCCGGCCGAGGGGCGGCGGGTCGGCCAGCAGGTCGGCGATGACCCGCGCCACGCCGGCGGCGCAGCGGGACCAGCCGGGGCCGGGCCGCCGCGTCGCCTCGTCCAGATAGAGGGCGCGGTCCAGCTCGATCTGCACCGCGTGGAAGCCCTCGGCCGGCCGGCCCCAGCGCTGGGTGGTCCAGCCGCCGGAATAGGGCTGGTTCAACGCCACCCGCCACCCCAGCGACTCGAAACCCGCCCGCAGCCGCCGGGTCAGGGCCGCGGCGCACGATGAGCCATGTCGGTCGCCGAGCACCACGTCCGGTCCGCGCGCGCCGCCTGGCCGGCGCGTCGCCCGTGACGGCATGGAG
>JAEYUE010000012.1 GCA_023433655.1 Pseudomonadota bacterium
CATTGACGTGCACAACGCCTCGGGCGCCTGGAACAAGGCGCTGCTGGACAATGCGGCGCGGCCAAGCGGGGCGCTGGTCTACGCCGGCGGCGACGGCGAGCGGTTGACCGAGGCCCAGTTCGAGGCGCTGCGGGCGCAGATCGACGACGCCCACGCCGGAGCGTTGAACGCCGGACGGCCGATGATCCTGGAGGGCGGCCTCGACTGGAAACCGATGAGCTGGACGCCGGCGGACATGGACTTCATCGCCGGCAAGCACGCTGCCGCGCGCGAGATCGCCCTGGCCTTCGGCGTGGCGCCGCAGCTGCTGGGCATACCGGGCGACGCCACCTATTCGAACTATCGAGAGGCCAACGCCGCCTTCTGGCGAGGCACGGTGGCGCCGCTGGCGCGCAAGGCCGCCGCGGCGCTGACCGGGTGGCTGGGCAGCCGGTTCCCGGGCGCCCGCATCGAGGCCGACCTCGACGCCGTACCGGCCCTCCAGCCGGAGCGCGACGCGCTGTGGGCGAGGCTGGAGGCGGCCAGCTTCCTGACCGTCGAGGAGCGGCGGCGCATGGCGGGAGTGGGCGCATGAGCGAGACGATGCGCAAGATTCCTGTGGCCGTGATCGCGGCCCTGGCGCTTCAGACAGCCGGCGCACTGGTCTGGGCGGGCGGCGCGGCGGCCCGGATCGCGGTTCTGGAGACGCGGGCGGACGCGCAGGGTCAGGTGGCGGAGCGGCTGGCGCGCCTGGAGGAGCAAAGCAAGGCCACGCGCGCCGCGGTGGAGCGGATCGAGTTGCGGCTGGAGCGCGGGCGGTGAGGGCCGGCGCGGTGCAGATAGAGGGCTATGCTTCGCTGTGGGGCGTGGCCGATCTGAACGGGGACGTAGTGGCGCGGGGCGCCTTTTCCGGGACCCTTGCGAACAGGACTGCGGCCGGCGTCCGGATGCTGCACCAGCACGAGGGTCGTTCGCCGGTCGGAGTCTGGGACCAGATGGCCGAGGACGACCGCGGGCTGTGGGTGCGCGGCCGGGTGATGGACTGGTCGGCCGAGGGGCGGTTCGCTCAGGCGCTCGCCAGGGCGAAAGCGCTGGACGGGCTGTCGATCGGCTTTCGCAGCCGCCGGGCGCGACGCGAAGGACGGCTGAGGGTGCTGGTCGACGTCGACCTGTGGGAGGTCTCGCTGGTGACCTTTCCGATGTTGCCAGGGGCAAGGTTCAGCGTGACGCCGTCTGCGGCCGCCCTCGACACGCCCCGACTTCAAGGACTCTGACGGCCGGACAGACGACTGATCTCGGTCTGCGGCACGACGCGCGAAACCTGCACGTTGCAGGTCCGGAGAATGGCGGCATGGCTGCGGATATCGAGGTGAGCTGGATCGCCGAGGCAGACGTCGGCGCTGTCGAGCCCGATGGCCCGCACGCCGATGCTGGCGTCATTCGTCACATCGAGGCAGGCGGCGGAGCCCGTCAGCAGCAGCGCTTCGCCGGTACGGGCCCGCACGTAGACCCCGTCGCCCGGCTCGAACTTGATCAGGCGGATGTCGGATGACGAGAAACAGCGGCGGGCGGAGGCCTCTGCGCCTGGTGGCGCGCCAGTCCCGGTCGGGGCGCAACCAGTGATTGCGAGAACGGTGGCGAAAGCTGGGAACAGGCGCATGGCCGCAGTCTCCTGAACATGGCCCCCAAGCCAGCCCGAACGCTCCCACGATGTGACGAAACGGTCAAGCCGCGAGCAGTGGACGAGTGCCTCGCGAGCCTTGAGGGGCGATCCACGCCCCAACCCTGACCGCAACCTGCGGTCCCTGAGCACCGGAGACACCATGAAAGAGACCAAGACGGCTTCGGCGACGCCCGAGGCGCGCGCCGCCATGCATGAGATGATGGCGGCGTTCGAGGCGTTCAAAGGGGCGAACGACGCCCGGCTGGACGAGATCGAGCGCAAGGCCTCGGCCGATACGCTTCTTGAGGAGAAGGTGGCGCGCATCGACCAGGCGGTCGCCGCAGCGCAGGCGCGGCTGGACCGCGTGGCGAGCGAGGCGCGGCGGCCTGCGATCGGGGACGGCGCCGGCGGTATCGTCGCTCCGCCCGACGGCGTCGAGCTGAAGGCGGCGTTCGACGGATATCTGCGGGCCGGAATCGGTCTGGAGGTGAAGGCGGGTCTGTCAACGGCGCCGAACTCCGGCGGCTATGTCGTTCCCGAGCAGACCGAGCGGGCCATCGAGCGGCGACTGATGGCTGGATCGCCGATGCGCGAGATCGCCACCGTGCGGACAGTGGCAGCGGGGGTGTTCAGGAAGCCGGTGTCGATCGCCGGCGTGGGTTCGGGCTGGGTGGCCGAGACGGCGGCGCGGCCGGAGACCGATCCGGCGACGCTGGCGCTGCTGGAGTTCCCGGCCGCCGACCTCTACGCCTGTCCGGCGGCGACCCAGACGCTGCTGGACGACGCGCTGGTCGACCTCGACGAGTGGCTGGCCGGGGAGGTCGAGGACGCCTTCGCCGCCCAGGAGACCGAGGCCTTCATCAACGGCGACGGGGCGAACAAGCCGCGCGGCTTCCTCGACTACGACATCGTCGCCGACGGCGATCAGGACTGGGGCGAGATCGGCTACGTCGCCTCGGGTGCGGCCGGAGCCTTCCTGTCCGACAGCCCGACCGATCGGCTGATCGACCTGGTCTATGCACCGAAGGCCCAGTATCGGCCGAACGCGCGCTTCGTGATGAACCGCCGCACGGTCTCGACGGTGCGCAAGTTCAAGGACGCCGACGGCAACTACATCTGGCAGCCGGCGCAGCGGGCGGGCGACACCGCCAGCCTGCTGGGCTATCCGGTCACCGAGATCGAGACCATGCCGGACCTGGCGGCCGATGCGCCGGCGATCGCCTTCGGAGACTTCCGGCGGGGCTATCTGATCGTCGATCGCGCGGGGGTGCGGGTGCTGCGGGATCCGTACTCCGCCAAGCCGTACGTGCTGTTCTACACGACCCGCCGCGTCGGCGGCGGCGTGCAGGATTTCGACGCCATCAAGGTGATGAAGTTCAGCCCGAGCTGAGCTTTCGAAATCCGCAGACGAGAGGCGGCAGGCAGCGGGACGGGGCGCCCCCCTGTCGCCGGCCGCCTGCCGCCATCCTTCCATCCATTCGAGGTGGTTCCGATGACCGCACCGGTGACCCTCGCCGAGGCGAGGCAATTCCTGCGCGTCGAGCACGACGCCGAGGACCAGCTGATCCAGACATTGATCGACGCGGCCCAGGCGCGGGTCGAGGCGGACGTCGGCCAAGGGCTGGATGCCGGGTCGCCCGCGCCCTTGCGGCTGGCGGTGCTGATGCTGGTCCTGCGCGCCTTCGAGCGCGGTGAAACCGAGATGCCGCTCAGGCCGGTCGAGGCCTGGATCGCGCCCTATCGTCCGGTGCGGCTGTGAGGGTGCTGGCGGAATTGTACGAGGGCGTCGAAAGCCTGACGCCCTACGGCGGCCGCGCCGTCAGCTGGGAGCCTATGGGCGTGGCCTGGCTGAAGCTGGCGCCGCGGCGGATGCGCGACCGGCGCGAAGCCGGCGGGGCGCGGACGGTCGAAACCGTGACGGCGGAGTCCCGCTCCGATCCCCGACTGACGGAGGACCGGGTGCTGAGGTTCGGCGGAGCCGACTGGCGCATTCGGGCGGTCGAAACGGTCGGAGGGCAGGCGATCCTGAGACTGGAGCGAAGCGCATGAGCCATGAACTGGCCCTGCAGAAGGCGCTCGTCGCCCATCTGGGGGCGGATGCGAGCCTGGGCGCCCTGCTGGGGAGCCCGCCGCGGATCTGGGATGCGCCGCCGGCGCAGCCGGGGCTGCCGCACTTGCTGATCGGGAGATCGGAGAGCCGGCCCGTCGAGGCCGATGGCGGCGGGATCGAACAGGCGCTGACGCTGACGGTGGTGTCGGCCTTCCGCGGCGCCGAGGAGGCCAAGGCGGTTCTGGCGGCGCTCCGAAGCGCCCTGGCGGGTGTGGAACTGGAAGCTGACGGGATCAGGACGATCGGACTGAGGGCGACGTTCGCGGACGTCTTCCCGACGCCTGACCGGCTGAGGACCTATGCGGTGCTGCGGGTGCGCGCCGTGACGGAGGAGATCTGAAATGGCGGCGCAGCGCGGCAAGGACATTCTGCTGAAGATCGAAGGCGAGCCGGGCGTGTTCACGACCGTCGCGGGCCTCAGGGCGCGGACCCTGTCGCTGAACGCGCGGACCGTGGAGGCGACCGATGGCGACAGTGCGGGAAGGTGGCGGGAACTCCTTGCCGGAGCGGGCGTCAGGTCGGCGGCCGTGGCCGGACAGGGCATCTTCCGCGACGCGGCTTCCGACGCGATGATCCGCGAGGCCTTCTTCGATCAGTCGGCGCGAATCTGGCGCCTGATCGTGCCAGACTTCGGGACGCTGGAGGGGCCGTTCCTGGTGGCGGCGCTGGAGTACGCGGGCGAGCACGAGGGCGAGGCGACCTTCGCCATCAGCCTGGCGAGCGCCGGGGAAATCACCTTCGGAGTCCTCTGATGGCCGCGAACGGGGTCCGGGGCGAGGTCTCGGTCCTGATGGCCGGAGCCGAGCGGCGACTGTGCCTGACCCTCGGAGCCTTGGCGGAGATCGAGACGGAGCTGGGATGTGAGGGCGTCGTCGGGCTGGCCGAACGCATGCGGGCGCTGTCCGCGCGGGACCTGCAGACGGTGCTCGGGGCGCTGCTGCGAGGCGGCGGAGAGACGGACCTGGCTGTTGAACTGAGCCGGGCGCCGATTGATCCGCGGGAGGCGGCGGAGGCGGTGGCCAGGGCCTTCGCGGCGGCGACGTGACGACGCCCTGGGGGGCGATGATGCGGCTGGCGGCGCGGGCGGGAGTGACGCCGGCGGAGTTCTGGCGACTGTCGCTGAAGGAATGGCGGTTGCTGGTCGAAGCGCCGGCGGACGCCGCCCCCCTGAGCCGGCGTGAGTTAGAACAGTTGACGGAGGCGTGGCCCGATGGCGGATGAACCGGATCATGACGCGTTGGGCGAACTTCCCCGGCGCGCGGCCGAGGCAGCGGCGGCGCTGGAGGGTCTGAAGGGACCGGCCGAAGAAGCAGCGTCGTCCATCGAGGCGGCGTTTGGACGGGCCGGCGAGGGCCTGGCCAGATCGATCGCGCGGGCGGCGGCCGACGGCGAGGTGTCGCTGGCTGAACTGGCCCGGGCGGTGCTGGCCGCGGTCAACGCCGCGGCGGGCGGAGGCGCGGGAGGGCTGTCCGCGGCCATCGCCCGGGTCGCCAGCTCCATCTTCGCCGGGACGCGCGCGGAGGGCGGGCCCGTCGCTCCGGGAGGCGCCTATCTGGTCGGGGAACGCGGACCCGAGCTGTTCCGGCCGGCGACCGTCGGGACGGTCGAGCCGGTGAGCGCCCCCGCGGTGACCGTGAACGTGCAGGTCGAAGGCGGCGTCGAGACCCTGATGCATTCGGAAGCCCAGGTCGCCCAGGCGCTGGCGCGCGCCGTCTCGCTGGGCATGCGCCGGCTGTAGGTCGACTGGGAGACGGAAGATGGCCTTTCATGAGGTGAGGCTGCCTGCGCGCCTGGCGTTCGGCTCGACGGGCGGCGTGGAGCGGCGGACGGAGGTGGTGACCCTGGGTTCGGGCTTCGAGCGACGCTCGAGCCCGTGGGCGCAGGGCCGCCGCCGCTATCTGGTCGGCGCCAATCTCAGGTCGCTGGATGACATGGCGGCGCTGACCGCCTTCTTCGAGGCGCGCCGGGGGCGGCTGTACGGCTTCCGCTTCCGCGACTTCGCCGATTTCAAGTCGTGCCCGCCCGGGGCTGAGATCAGCCCCTTCGACCAGCCCCTGGGCGTCGGCGATGGCGAACGCACCACCTTCGGGCTGCTCAAGCTCTACGGCGATGGCGAGCCCGCAGCCGAGAGACGTATCGCCAAGCCGGTTGACGGCACGGTGCGGGTAGCAGCCGGCTCGGAGGAACTGCCCGGGGACGCCTTCGAAGTCGATCCAGCCACAGGCGTGGTCACGCTGCAGATTCCGCCGTCGGCGGGCGTCGCGGTGACGGCCGGCTTCGAGTTCGACGTGCCGGTGAGGTTCGATGCCGATCGCATCGACGTGACTCTGGAGAGCTTCACCGCCGGCCGCATGGCGGCCGTTCCCCTGATCGAGGTGAGGGTCTGATGCGGCCGATCCCTGCGGAAATGACTGAGCGGATCGAAAGCGGTGCGGCGACGCTTTGCCATGTCTGGATCCTGAAACGCCTCGACGGCGTCACGGTCGGGTTTACCGATCACGATCAAGACCTTGAACTGGAGGGGGTCGAGTGCCGCGCATCCAGCGGATGGACCGCGGGCGCAGCGGGAAGCGAGGCCGGCCTGTCGGCCGGGCTGGCGGCGATTGCGGGCGTCCTGGACGACGAGGCTATCAGCGCCGCCGATGTCGCCGCCGGACGGCTGGACCGCGCCGGGATCGAGCTGTGGCGCGTGGACTGGCGGCGCCCCGAACTGCGGGTGCGGCTGTGGACGGGGCGTCTCGCCCGCTTGCGCCGCGTGGGTGAAAGCTTCTTCGCCGATGTGGAGGGTCCGCTGGCGGCCCTGGAGCGCGTGGTGGGCCGGACCTACGGGCGCGACTGCGACGCCGAGCTCGGCGACGGACGGTGCCGGGTCGATCTAGCGTCCTTTCCCGGCGAAACCTGCGACAAGCGCTGGTCCACCTGCCGCTCGAAATTCGCCAACGGCATCAACTTTCAGGGATTCCCCGCCGTCCCGGGCGACGACTTTCTGACAGCCACGCCGGTTCAGGGCGGCCGCAACGACGGCGGGAGTCGGCGATGAGCCTCCGCGCCGTGGCCATCGCTCGCGAATGGCTGGGCACTCCGTATCGGCATCAGGCCAGCGTGCGCGGCGAGGGCGCCGACTGCCTCGGACTGCTGCGGGGCGTCTGGCGTGAACTGGTGGGGGAGGAGCCCGAGGAGGCGGGGCCATACCGACCCGACTGGGCAGAGGTCGGCGGCAAGGAGACGCTGCTGGAGGCGGCGCGGCGCTGGCTGCGCGAGATTCCGATCGATGCGGCGGGGGCGGGTGACGTGCTGCTGTTCCGCATGGCGCCGGACGCGCCGGTGAAGCACTGCGCCATTCTGAGCGCCGGGGACATGTCCGGGGGACAGGAACCGCGGATGATCCACGCCTACTGGGGCCGGGCGGTGGTGGAGAGCTGGGTCGGCGGCTGGTGGAGACGACGGCTGGCCGCCGCCTTCGCCTGGCCCTGCGAGGAGGACTGACTGATGGCGCAGGTGGTGCTGGGCGGCGTCGGCCAGGCGATAGGCGGCGGCCTGGGCCGCGCCGTTGGCTCGGCGATCGGGGGCCTGATCGACAGCAGCCTGGTCGCCGGACTGGAGGCTCCGCGCCAGAGGGGCCCGCGGCTCGGCGCTCTGAGCTTTCAAGGCGCAGCCGAAGGCGCGCCGATGGCCTGCGTCTTCGGTCGCGCGCGGGTGGCCGGGCAGGTGATCTGGGCGGCGCGGTTCCTGGAGGGCAGGACCACCTCGGCGGCGGGCAAGGGCGGACCGCGTGTCACGGAGTACGATTACTCGTTGAGTTTCGCGGTCGCCCTTTGCGAGGGGCCGATCGACGGCATCGGCCGCGTCTGGGCCGACGGACAGCTGATGGACCGGAGCGGCGTCACCCTGCGCCTGTATCGTGGGAGCGCCGACCAGACGCCTGACCCTTTGATCGAGGCGATCGAAGGCGAAGCCCCGGCCTATCGCGGCACGGCCTATGTTGTGTTCGAGGACCTGCCGCTGGGTCCCTATGGTAACCGTCCGCCGCAGCTCGCTTTCGAGGTCTTTCGCCGGCCACGTGGGTCGAAGCCGGGGCTTGAGGACCTGCTGGAAGGAGTCTGTCTCATCCCGGGCGCCGGCGAGTTCGTGCTGGCGACCGAGGCGGTGTACCGGCGCGAGGGGCTCACGCGGACGACGGCCGAGAACGTCCATGCAGCCGACGGCCGAAGCGACCTCGGCGTGTCCCTGGATCAGCTTGAGGCGCAGCTGCCCAACCTGAAACGAGTCAGTCTCGTGGTGGGCTGGTTCGGCGACGACCTTCGGGCGGGGTCTTGCACCATTCGCCCCGGCGTGGAGCGACGGAACAAGCCGACAGAGCCCCGGAGCTGGAGCGTCGCAGGGTTGGCTCGCGAGGATGCGCGTTTGATTTCGGAAGCCGGCGGCGGCCCGGCCTATGGCGGCACCCCGTCCGATGACAGCGTGCGGCAGGCCATAGCCGTGCTGAAGGCGCGCGGTCTGGAGGTAATCCTCTATCCGTTCTTGTTCATGGATGTCCCCGCGGACAACGAGCTCCCGGGGCTTGATGGGGAAACGGCGCAACCGGCGTACCCCTGGCGTGGACGGTTGCGGGGCCGCGACGGAGAAGCGGCGCAGGCCGACGTCGCCGCTGTGTTTGGCGGACCCAACGACTGGGGCCTGCGAAGGCTGGCGCTTCATTATGCCGGCCTGGCGGCGGAATGCGGGGCCGACGGGCTGCTGATCGGCTCGGAGATGCGCGGTCTGACGCTGACCCGGAACGCGGAAGGCTCCTTTCCGGCCGTGGCCGCGTTCCGCGCCCTTGCCGGGGAGTGTCGCGCGGTCGTTGGCGCCGGGTGCAAGCTCTCCTACGCCGCCGACTGGTCGGAGTACGCGGGATGGCGGAACGGCGGGGAGGCGATCTTCCATCTGGACCCGCTGTGGGCGGATCCGGACATCGACTATGTAGGGGTCGACTGGTACCCGCCGCTCACTGACTGGCGTGACGGCGACGGTGGTCTGGACGCCAGCGGATTCGACGGCGCGGACGATCCGTGGGCCCTTGCGGGCGGAGTGGCGGGCGGCGAGGGGTTCGACTGGTTCTACGCTACGGCCGCGGACCGGGCCGCACAAGCGCGAACCCCGATCGTCGACCTTGCACACGGCGAGGACTGGGTGTTCCGCGTCAAGGATCTGAAGGGGTGGTGGTCGCACGCGCATCACGACCGGCCAGGAGGGGTCAGGACTCCCTCGCCGACAGACTGGACCCCCGGGATGAAGCCCGTCCGATTGACGGAGTTCGGCTGTCCTGCGGTCAACCGGGGCGGCAACGCGCCGAACCTGTTTCCCGATGCGAAGAGCTCCGAGGGAAGCCTGCCGCCATTCTCGACCGGAGGGCGCGACGACCGCGTTCAGCGGCGCGCCCTCGAGGCCGTCCTCACGCATTTCGCCGAGCCGGAGAACAATCCGGTGTCAGCGATTTATGGCGGTCCGATGGTCGGGGCTGCGGACGCCTGGTGCTGGGACGCCCGGCCGTGGCCGGAGTTCCCGGCGCGGTCGGAGGTATGGGCCGACGCCGCCGCGTGGCGCACGGGGCACTGGCTGAATGGCCGGCTGGGAGGCGGCGCCCGCAACCTGATCGCCGAAATCCTGATGCGGGCCGGGCTCGACGAGACGGGCTTCGAAATCGGCATGCCCGCCGGCGAGGTTCAGGGCTATGTCATCGACCGGCCCATGCGGGTGCGTGATGCGCTGGAGCCTCTGTTGATGGCGCTGGGTCTGACGGCGGCGGAGCGCGGGGGCCGCGTCGCCATCATAGGCGAGGAGCCGCCGGTCACCACGCTTCACCCCGAGACCCTCGCCCTTCCGCCGGAGGGCGGCGCCATCCGCGCCGACCGGAAGCTGGAGGAGTCGCCGGCTTCCGCCCGCGTGCGGTTCATCGACGGTGACTCCGGCTATGTGACCGGATCGGCCATCGCTCGGGCGCCCGGCGAAGGCGGGGGTCTCGACCTCGACCTGCCGGCCGTGTGTGGAAGGTTCCTCGCCGAAGCCGCGGCCAGACGGGCGCTTGAGGCCGCAGGGCGGGATCGGCTGACAGTCCGCCCGGGCCCCCTCGAACTGCTGGCGCTTGAACCGGGCGACACGATCCGTATGGCGGGAGATGGGCGCCGCTGGAGGGTGGTTCGAACCGACGTGGCGAAAACGCCGGCATGCGTGCTGGAGCCGGCAGAAACCTCGCCTGTTCGCGTCTCGGACGATGCGCCGACGTCGGAGCCCGGGGCAAGCGGCTTCGGCCGCCCCTTCTTTCGAATGCTGGACCTGCCGGCTCCCCTGACGGAAACCGGTGCGTCCGGTCTGCTCGCCGCAGTCGCCGCGGAGCCATGGCGCCCGATGCGCGTCTTCGCCGGCCCCGACGCCGCCAGCCTGACCGCCCGCGCGAACATCGACCAGCCGGCGACCGTGGGCCGTCTGACCGCCACGCTGCGACCAGGCCCGCGCCATCGATGGGACGAGATCAACGCGCTCGAGGTCAGCCTTGAGGGCCGGGCGCCTGAAAGCCTCCCCCCGTCGGCCGTGCTCTCCGGAGGAAACGCTGTGGCCGTCGAGACCCCGCTGGGATGGGAAATCCTTCAGTTCCGGGCCGCCGAGCTGATCGGTGGCGATGTCTGGAGGCTGAGCGGCCTGCTGCGGGGTCAGCAGGGCACGGAAGAGGCGACGAACGCCGGGGCGGCAGCCGGTGCGATCGTGGTTTTCCTGGGCCCGGCGCTCGAGCCTGCAGTGCTGTCGCCCTCCGAAAGGGGCCTGCCGCTGGTCTGGCGTGCGGGTCCGGCGGGATCACCGCCGGGGGGAGCCGGCGTCAGCGAGACCGTCTTCGCCCCGACCGGACTTCGCGACCGGCCGTGGAGCCCGGCCCATCTTCGCCATAGCGCTCGCGCCGACGGAGGGATCGATCTGACGTGGATTCCGCGGTCGCGCCTCGATGGTGATCGATGGGACGGCGCGATGCGCCCTGCTGATCCGCCGCGGTACCGGGTGCGCATCCTGTCGGCTGGTCAGCAGGTCAGGGCGTTCGAGGTCGAAGGTGAGAATGCGATCTACGACGCGGGCGGCATCGCTGCGGACCTTCCCGGCGGCCTGGCCGATGCCGAGGCGGGGGTCGCCCAATGGGGCGAGGGTTTCGGCTGGGGAACAGAAGCCCGGACGCCATTGGTCTGATCGTCACTCGTTGGAGTAATCGACGGCGACGCCTTTGCGCTGCGGTGCGAATGCCCTAACTGACGGGATCGGAAGTGGTGCGGCAGGAGCTGGCGCGAAGGTGGCGGGCGATCCCTACAAGGAACTTGGCGTTTCGAGGGGCGCGAGCGCGGACGAGATCAAGAAGGCGTTTCGCAAGCTCGCCAAGGAGCTGCACCCCGACAAGAACCCCGGCGACCGCAAGGCCGATGAGCGATTCAAGCGCGTGACGGCGGCCTTCGATCTGCTCGGTGACCCCGAAAAGCGCGCCAGGTACGATCGCGGCGAGATCGACGCCGACGGGCGGGAGCAATTCCGGGGGTTCAGCGGCGGCGCGAGGGGCGGCCCGGGCGGCAGCCCGTTCGGTCAGGGCGCGCAGCGCGGCGGCTTCGAGAACATCGACCTGGACGAGCTGTTCGGCGGCATGTTCGGCGGCGGACGGGCCGGCGGGCCCCGGGGAGGGTTCTCGGCCCGGGGCGCGGATGTGAAGGCGACGCTGGAGATCAGCCTCGAGGACTCGATCTCTGGCGCCACCCGGCGCATCCAGTTCTCGGACGGGCGCACACTCGATGTGACCATTCCGAAGGGGGCGGCGGACGGGCAGGTCATCCGTCTGCGCGGGCAGGGCGCTCCCGGCGCGTCCGGGCGCAGCGAGGCCGGCGACGCGCTGATCACCCTCAGGATCGCTCCGCATCCGGTATTTCAGCGCGACGGCGCGGACCTGACCATGGATCTGCCAGTCCCGCTGCCTGACGCCGTGCTGGGCGGAAAGGTCCCGGTCCGTACGCCCGAAGGCACGGTCAGCATGACCATCCCCGCCGGCTCGAACTCGGGCAAGGTGTTGCGATTGAAGGGGCGAGGCGCGTTCGTCGGCGGGAAGCGCGGCGACCTGCTGGCCAAGTTGATGGTGCAGTTGCCCGACAGCCCGGACGCGGATTTGACGAAGCTGGCCCAGGCGATGCGCGACCGCGGGGACTATCGCCCATGGCGGGACTGATGGGCGGCAAGCCAAATCGAAAGCCCGAGCGACCGTGGTTCTCCTCCGGCCCGACGGCAAAACGGCCAGGCTGGTCGAGCCAGACCATTCCGCATGAACTGCTGGGTCGCGGCATCCGGGCGCCCGAAGTGGTCGAGCGGTTCGCTCATGGATTGCGCCTGACCCGCGAGTTGCTGGAGCTGCCGAACGACTGGCGGCTGGTCTATGTCCCGGGTTCGGACACGGGCGCCGTCGAGGCCGCGATGTGGTCGCTGCTCGGAGAGCGGCCGGTCCAGGCCTTGGCGTTCGAGAATTTCGGGCAGGTCTGGGCCACCGATCTGCGCGACCACCTGGGGCTGGACCCGCAGGTCCTCAAGGCACCTTGGGGGAGCTTCCCCGACGTTTCGAAGGTCGATCCGGCGAAGGATCTGGTCTTTCCGTGGAACGGGACGACTTCGGGGGTGACGGCCCCGGGCGGCGACTGGATCGCCCCCGACCGCGAGGGACTGGTCATCTGCGACGCCACCTCGGCGGCCTTCGCCATGCCCTTGCCGTGGGACCGGCTGGATGTGGTGACCTTCAGCTTCCAGAAGGCGCTCGGGGGCGAGGCCGGACTGGGCGTGGCGGCCCTTTCGCCCCGCGCGATCGAGCGCCTGGACCGCTATACGCCGCCCCGGCCGGTTCCCAAGGTTCTCAGGCTCCGGGGAAACGGCGGCTTCGACAGGGCCCTGGCCTCTGGGTCGATGATCAACACCTTCTCGGTCTGGACTCTCGAAGACTGGATCGACGGGGTTGAATGGGGGCTGTCCGTCGGCGGACTTCCGGCTCTGATCGGTCGCACGGAGGCCAATGCAGCTGCGCTCGACGCCTGGGTCAGGCGGACGGACTGGATCGACTATCTGGCCGGGGACCCGGCGACGCGGTCCACAACCTCCGTCTGCCTGAAGTTCGTCGATCCGCGGGTAAGCGCCTTGGACGAGCCGGCGAGGCAGGCGCTGGTGAAGCGGATCAAGGCGCTGGTCGAGGCGGAGGGCGCGGCTTTCGATATCGAAAGCCACCGCAACGCTCCGGCGGGCTTGCGAATCTGGTGCGGCTGCACGGTCGAGACCGCCGACGTCGAGGCGCTGACTCCCTGGCTGGACTGGGCTTACGAGACGGCCGTGGCCGAATAATCCGCCCTCCCGGGACGACACCGCCTGATTCCCCCGCTATAGGCTGCGCCCGCATTCCGAATATGCCGGTAGCGGAGAAGCGTCTTGGCGAACGTCGCGGTGGTCGGCGCCCAGTGGGGCGACGAAGGCAAGGGCAAGATCGTCGACTGGCTGTCGAACCGGGCGGACGTCGTGGTTCGCTTCCAGGGCGGCCACAACGCCGGTCACACCCTCGTGGTCGACGGCAAGGTCTACAAGCTGGCCCTGCTGCCGTCGGGCGTGGTGCAGGGCAAGCCCTCGATCATCGGCAACGGCGTGGTCGTCGACCCTTGGCACCTGGTCCGCGAGATCGAGACCATCGAGGCCCAGGGCGTGGCGATCAGCCCGGACGTGCTGATCGTGGCGGACAACGCCTGCCTGATCCTGCCCATCCACCCGGCGCTGGACGTCGCCCGCGAGGCGGCCGCCAGCGCGCCCGGCGCGCGAATCGGCACGACCGGCCGCGGCATCGGTCCGGCCTATGAGGACAAGGTCGGCCGACGCGCCATCCGGGTCTGCGACCTGGCCAGCGCCGAGGACCTCAGGGTCAAGATCGATCGCCTGCGGGCGCATCACGATCCCTTGCGCGCGGGGCTTGGCCTCGAGCCGATCGACCCCGACGCTTTGCTGGCCCAGCTCCTCGCCATCGCGCCGAAGATCCTTCCCTATGTCCAGCCCGCCTGGAGGGTGCTCGACCAGGCGCGTCGATCGGGCAAGCGCGTGCTGTTCGAGGGCGCCCAGGGAGCCTTCCTCGATGTCGATCACGGCACCTATCCCTATGTCACCAGCTCCAACACCGTGGCTGGACAGGCGGCGGCTGGCTCGGGCATCGGGCCGCGTGGCGTCGGCTATGTGCTGGGC
>JAEYUE010000083.1 GCA_023433655.1 Pseudomonadota bacterium
TCGCGCAGGGCGGTCGCCTCCATCTGCCGGACGGCGAAATGCATCCACAGCAGCGACACCGTGACGATCAGGAACAGCAGGGCGAAACAGCTGGTCCAGATGCCGGTGAGGTCGTTCATCACCCCGAACACCAGCGGCAGGACGAAGCCGCCGAGGCCGCCGACCATGCCGACCAGTCCGCCGACGGCGCCGATCTGTTTCGGGTAGTAGACGGGGATGTGCTTGAACACCGCCGCCTTGCCGAGGCTCATGAAGAAGCCGAGCACGAAGATGGCCACGAGGAAGGGGATCAGCCCCATCGAGGTGGAGAAGCTGATCGGACCCCGGACGCCGTGGATGGTGTAGTCCGTCGGCGGGTAGGACAGCATGAACAGGCACAGGGCCGAGACGCCGAAGGTCCAGTAGAGCACCGCCCGGGCGCCGTACCTGTCCGACAGGCGGCCGCCGTAGATGCGGAACAGGCTGGCCGGCACGGAGTAGAAGGCGGCCAGCATGCCCGCCGTCTTCACGTCGAGGCCGTAGACGCCGATCAGGTAGCGCGGCAGCCACAGGGCCAAGGCCACGAAGGCCCCGAAGACGAAGAAATAATAGAGGGCGAAGCGCCAGACCTGGATGTTCTTCAGCGCCGCCAGCTGGGCGCCGGCGGACTGGGGCGGACGGCCTTCCCGCCGCCGCGCCAGCGTTTCCGGATCGTCGCGGGTGACGAGGTAGAAGACGATGGCGGCGACTGCCAGCACGCCGGCCCAGATCTGCGCCACCGCCTGCCAGCCCCAGGCCACCATGACCACGGGCGCGAGAAACTTGGTCACCGCGGCGCCGACATTGCCGGCGCCGAAGATGCCGAGCGCCGTGCCCTGCTGCCCCGGCGGGAAGAACTTCGGCACGTAGGCGACGCCGACCGCGAAGGCGCCGCCGGCGAGCCCGACGCCGAGGGCGGCCAGCAGCATTTCGGCATAGGTGTCGGCCCAGGACAGCAGCAGGGTCGCGAGGGCCGCGGTGAGCATGACCAAGGCCAGCATGCGCCGCCCGCCGAGCTGCTCGGTCCAGATTCCGAGAACCACTCGGACGAGGGAGCCGGTGAGGATGGGGGTGCCGACCAGCAGCCCGAACTGGGTCTCGGAGAGGCCGAGCTCCTCCTTCATCCCCAGCCCGATGATCGAGAAGATCGTCCAGACGGCGAAGCAGATCGTGAAGGCGAGCGTGCTGGCCCAGAGCGCAGTCCGGGCGCCTTCGGAAGGAGTTGTCTCGTCGTGCATCGGTGACCTCTTGCGAGGGGCGACGTCCGCAGACGTCCGAAGCTACGCAGTTCACTGCCGGTCCAGAATAGCCCTCACGTGATCATGGTCTTTGACCGGGCACAAGCTTGGCGCGTCCCGTTTTTTAGGCTGGTGTCCGGTTCGGGCCCGTCGCTAGGATGGCGTCCGTGGGCGGCGCCCGACCGCCAGGATGGATCATGGCGAGGTTTGAACCGGCAGGTCCCGAAGGGGCCGAGGGAGGCGGCGGCGGTCTGACCGACAGCTTCGGGCGACGCTTCCGCTACCTGCGCCTGTCGGTCACCGAGGTCTGCAATTTCCGCTGCGCCTACTGCCTTCCCGACGGATATCGGGGGAAGGCCGACGGCTTCCTCGACCTTGACGAGATCACCCGACTGGTCCGCGGATTCGCCGACCTCGGCGTGACCAAGGTCCGATTGTCCGGGGGCGAGCCCTCGGTGCGTCGCGATCTCCGCGAGATCATCGCGGCGACGGCCGCGACGCCCGGCGTGGCGAAGGTCGCCCTGACCACCAATGGCTGGCGGCTGGACCAGCAGGTGCGCGGCTGGCGCGGCGCCGGACTGACGCATCTCAATGTCAGCGTCGATTCGCTCGATCCCCTGACCTTCGCGCGGATCACCGGGCACGATCGGCTGGACGACATTCTCGCGGGCGTCGACACGGCGCTCGGGCTGGGCTTCGAGGCGGTGAAGCTGAACGCGGTGCTGCTGCGCGACACCGTCGGCGTCGCCTTCGACCAGTTCGCCGATTGGCTCCGCGACCGGCCCGCGACCGTTCGCTTCATCGAACTGATGCGCACGCTGGACAACGGCCCGTGGTTTGAGACCCAGCGCATGCGAGCGACGGTGCTGGAGCATTGGCTGCAGGAACGTGGCTGGACGGCCGAGCCGCGCCGGGCCGACGACGGGCCCGCGGTCGAATACGCCCATCCCGACTACGCCGGCCGCTTCGGCGTCATCGCCCCCTACGGCGCCGGCTTCTGCGACGCCTGCAACCGGCTGCGGGTGACGGCGCGCGGCAAGCTGCGCCTGTGCCTGTTCGGCGAGGGCGGGGTGGACCTGCGCGACCTGTTGACGGACTCGGTGGCGCCGGCGCGGTTGGAGCGGCGCATCCTCGACGCCCTGCCGACCAAGGCGCGCGGCCATGAGCTGATGCTGGGGCGGTCGGGAGACCTCCGACGCATGGCCGACGTCGGCGGCTGACGGGAACGGCGGGGGGTGGACGCGAGCACAATCCTGCTGATCGCCCTGCTGATGGGCGTCGCGGCGGCGCTGTATTCCTCGGTCGGGCATGGCGGAGCCTCGGCCTATCTCGGCATCATGGCCCTGTTCGCGGTCTCGCCGGAGGTGATGCGCCCGACGGCCCTGGCCCTCAACCTCGTGGTCGCCGGCTACGGGACGTGGCGTTACGTCCGGGCCGGCGAGTTCAACCCGCGTCTGTTCCTTGTCTTCGCGGTCACGGCCATTCCGATGGCCTTCGTCGGCGGTCAGGTGCAGGTCCCGCCGGAGATCTACCGGCCCATGCTGGGCGCGGTGCTCTGGTTTGCGGCGGCGCGGATGCTGTGGCGTCCCACGGCGACGGCGGCGCGGCCGGTGCGCGCGCCGAGCCTCGCCATCGCCCTCCCCGGCGGGGCGGCGTTGGGTCTGCTGGCCGGCCTGACCGGCACCGGCGGCGGCATCTTCCTCAGCCCGCTGATCCTGCTGTTCGCCTGGGAGACGCCGCGTCACACCGCGGGCGTCGCAGCGGCCTTCATCCTGGTCAATTCGATCGCCGGGCTGGCGGGCCAGATGACCCTGCTGCCCGCCCTGCCGCCGGAGCTGCCGGTCTTCGTGGCGGCGGTGGCGGCGGGCGCGGTGCTGGGCTCGTGGCTCGGCGTGCGCCGCTTGCCGCAGTCGGCGCTCCTGGTCACCCTGGGGCTTGTGCTGGCCCTCGCCGGCGCCAAGCTGATCTTCACATGAACCTGACGCCTCACCAGATCGCCGCGGTGGTGCTGGCCGGGGGCGAGGGCCGCCGGATCGGCGGGGCCAAGCCGCAGAGGACGCTGGCAGGGCGGACGCTGCTGGAACGGGCCGTCGGGCAGGCTTCGGCCTTCTCCGACCTGACCGCTGTGGCGGTGCGAGGCCTCCCGCCGGCCGGGGCGGACAACGGCCTCGCCCTGATCGAGGATGCGCCGTGGGAGGGGCCGCTGGGCGGACTGGCTGCGGCGCTGGCCTTCGCCCGGTTGCGCGGACGGGCGGCGGTTCTGACGCTGCCCTGCGACATGCCGCTGATTCCGACGGACCTGGCGTCGAGACTGGCGGCGACGCTCGGCGGCCATGGCGCGGCGCTGGCGGCGAGCGGAGGACGCCTGCATCCGGTGTGCGGACTGTGGCGCGTCGAGACGCTGGACGCCTTGCCGGCCTACGCTGCGACCGGCCAGCGGTCGCTGAAGGGGTTCGCCGCCGCGGTCGGTTGTGTGACAGCGGAGTGGCCGGCCGGGCCGGTCGATCCCTTCTTCAACGTCAACACTGCCGACGATCTGGCGCGGGCCGAAGCCCTGCTCGCCTGATCAGAAGGTCAGCACCTCGACCGTGTCGCCGGCGTACGCCGCAGGAACGCCCGCCCGGCGCCGGAGCAGCACCTCGGCGGCGGCCAACGCCTGCTGGGCGCTGGAGTCCTGGTTGGAGATCGCCTCGATCTCGTCGTCGCGCCAGACCGCGCGGTGGAAGGTTTCGCGATCGCCGCAGGGCGGCAGGTCGTGCGCCAGCAGGGCGGGCCGCCAGCGGAGCGCGGCGGCGGGCGGCTCTCCGCCCAGCCCGGCCAGCAGCGGGGCGAGGAACAGGCGCGCCGTGACCATGGCCGAGGTCGGATTTCCGGGCAGGCCGAGGACCAGCCGCCCCTGCGCCCGGCCCAGCCACACCGGCTTGCCGGGCTTGATGGCGACCTTGGAGAAGATCAGCTCAAGGTCCGACGCGGCGAACATGGCTCGCGCGTAGTCCTTCTCCCCCACGGACGCTCCGCCGGTGACCACGACCAGATCGGCCCGCTCGAGGGCCGCCTCGGCGGCAGCCTCCAGCACCTCGGGCGCATCGGGAAGGCGCAGACGGTCGACGACCTCGGCCCCGAACGCCCGGGCCATGCCGGCGACGCCGAAGGAGACGCTCTCCGGAATTGCTCCCGGCCGCTCCGTCGCCTGGCCCGGTTCGGCCAGTTCGTCGCCGGTGCCCAGCACGATCACCGTCGGCCGGGCATGGACCTCGACCTCGGCCACGTCGGCGCCCGCCGCCGCGACCAGGGCGCGCGGGTCCAGCCGCCGGCCTGCCGGCAGCAGTTCGTCGCCGCGGCGGAAGTCGGACGCCCTGGGCCGCACATGATGGCCGCCGTCCGGAGCCTCGTCGAAGATCGCCACATCGCCGTCGCGACGGACGATCTCCTGGATGACCACCCGATCCGCGCCGCGCGGCATGGGCGCCCCGGTGAAGATGCGCACGCATTCGCCGGCCGAGATCTCGCCGTCAAAGCCGCGTCCCGCGAAGGATTCCCCGATCACCCGCAGCCGGGCCGGCGCGGCGAGGTCGGCCTCGCGCACCGCGTAGCCGTCCATGGCCGAGGTGTCGCTGGCGGGGGCGTCCATCCGGGCGATCACCGGGGCGGCGAGGACGCGGCCATGCGCCTCCGCCAGGGCGACCCGGTCGCGTTCGCCCGGGCGAGCGACGGCGGTCAGCCGGTCGAGCGCCTCATCGAAGCCGATCACCTTGCGTCTCCCGCGGTCCAGTCGCCCGACCGGCCGCCCCGCTTCTCGACCACTCGCACCTCGCCGATGACCATGGTCCGGTCGATGGCCTTGAGCATGTCGAACAGGGTCAGCCCCGCCACCGACACGGCCGTCAGCGCCTCCATCTCCACCCCGGTCGGACCGTGGGCGCCAACCTCGGCGCGGATGCGGAAGCCGGGCAGGGCGGCGTCGGGCTGGATGGTCACGGCGACGCGTGTGAGCGGCAGGGGGTGGCACAGCGGGATCAGGTCGGCCGTCCGCTTGGCGCCCATGACGCCGGCCAGTTCGGCGGTGGCGATCACCGCCCCCTTGGGCGTGTCGCCGGCCACGGCCCGCGCGACGGTGTCGGCGGCGCAGGTCAGCACGCCCTCGGCCGCGGCGATGCGGTCGGTCGCCGGCTTGTCGGTGACGTCGACCATGCGGGCGCGCCCCTCGGCGTCGAGATGGCTCAGTTCGCTCATGCGCAGACCTCGCGCAGGCGAGGCAGTTGGCCGGCCAGGGAGCAGGGCCGGTAGCGGCTGTCCAGTTCCAGGCCCAGCACCAGATCCCAGGCGTCGCGGCAGGCGCCGGTCGAGCCTGGCAGGCAGAAGACGAAGCTGTCCCCGGCCTGGCCGGCGAAGGCGCGCGACTGCAGGGTCGACAGCCCGACCGTGCCGAGGCTGACCTGATGGAAGACGACCGCGAAGCCGTCCATCTCTCGGCGGAACAGCGGACGCACCGCCTCGGGGGTGACGTCGCGCGGCGAGAAGCCGGTCCCGCCGGTGGTCAGGACCACATCGATCGCCGGATCTTCGACCCACGCCTGAACCTGGGCCCGGATGGCTTCGACATCGTCCGCCACCAGCGCCCGCTTGGCCAGCCGGTGTCCGGCCGCGGTCAGCCGTTCGGCGAGCAGGGCGCCGGAGGTGTCGGTCTCTGGCGTGCGGGTGTCCGAGACGGTGAGCACGGCGATGTTGAGCGCGTGGAACTCCAGACGTTCGTCGATCCCAGGCATCAGTCGCTCCATCTCGCGCGGTCGGCGCGGTCCTTCTCGGTCGGCTCGATCCAGCGCGATCCGTCGGGGCCGTCCTCGCGCTTCCAGAAGGCCGCTTCCGTCTTCAGCCGGTCCATCAGATAGTCGGCGGCCTCGAAGGCGGCGCGGCGGTGCGGCGCGGCCACGGCGACGAAGACCATCGCCTCGCCCGGACGGACCTCGCCGCAGCGGTGCGCCACGCGTACGCTGCTGATGTCGAAGCGTTCGGCGGCCTCGGCCGCGATCCTCTCCAGCGAGCGCTCGGTGAAGCCGGGATAGTGATCGAGGAAAAGGCCGGAAACCGGGCCGGAAGCGGAACTGTCCCGCGCGAGGCCGATGAAGGACACCACCGCCCCGTCGCCCGTCCGCCCCGCGACGAAGGCGCGGAGCTCTGCGTCCGCGATGAGCGCCCCGGGCGTGAGCGTGGCCGAGACCGTCATCTCAGCCGCCCGAATAGACGGGAAGGAAGGCGACCTCCTGCCCTGGCCCAAGGGCGGCGTCGTCCGGAACGATGGTCTGGTCGACCGCCAGCCGGATCGCGGGGCTGGACAGGGCGGGGCCCGCGCCGTCGATCCGTTCGATGAGGCGCTGGCGGAGCTCGCCCGCCGTCAGGCCTTCGGAGAACTCGAGCCTGTGATCCCGCCCGAAGCGGGCGCCCAGTTCCCCCAGAAGCGTGATGCGGATGTCCATGCTGTTCCATTTCCAGCCCCCCTCGTCGGCCTGTCAATGGTCGGGCCCCCGCCGGTGCTGCGGCCCCGCGTCGCGACGGAGGCGGGCTGGATCGGTGACGGCGCCTTCAGTCGGGTGCCTCGTCTCCACCAGGATCGGTCGCGGGACCAGGGCGGCGAGCCGGCTCGTTTGGCCGGAGCCGTCGCGGCGCGTTCTCCGGGCCATGGACCGCAGCGGACGGGGCGAGGTCCAAACACCCGCTTCAGGCCCTAGGGTCGACCCAGTTCCCTGGCGAGGGCGACGAGCACGGCCCGCTTCGAGGGCGGGAGACGACCGGTGATGCGAGCGATCTGGAGGACGACGCGTGTCTCCGGGTCTTCGGTGGCGCCGCTGTCGAAGGCGTCGCCGACAAGGGTGCTCACGGGTGTTTCAAGCGCTTGGGCGATCTGCACCAGCCGTCCGAACGGCACCGCCATCTCGCCGGTCTCGTAGCGTTGGATGAGCTGGTGGCCGCCGCCAACGGCCGCGGCCAGCTCGGCCAGGGTGAGGCCGCGGGCGGATCGGGCCAAGGCGATCCGCTGGCCAAGCAGGCGGTTGTGCCGGGCCTCGGCCGCTCCGTCGGATTTGCGCTTGGTGGTCATCTGCTGCGGCGTCCCCGTCCTTCGGACCTAGCGTGGCCGCAACGCAGATTTGTGTCGTTTCCGGGAAGGTTTGCCTTCGTCGGCGACGGGCTCAGCGCGCGAGGCCGAGCGGACCCAGAAGCCATGTCAGCCACACGCCGAGCGCCAGAAAGACCCCAAACGGCAGACGATCCGCGCCGGAGACGCGCCCTCCGGTCGCGAGCCGGGCCGCGACGACGCTAAGCCCCGCAACGGCGGCCCAGAGCAGGACGCTCGGCAGGCCGATCCATCCCGTCCAGGCGCCCCCGGCGGCGAGCAGAAACGGATCGCCCCCGCCGAGGCCCTCGCGGGCCCGAACCCGCCGATAGGCGGCGCCGACGAGCCAGAGACCGGCGAAACCGACCGCCGCCCCGGTCAGGGAGTCCAGAAGGGAGAGGCGATCCAGGGCCGCCGCGGCGAGAATCCCGGTCCCGAGCAGGGGAAGAGTCAGCTGATCCGGGAGCCAGAAATGCTCGCCGTCCACCGCCGCGATCAGCAGCAGTTGCCACCCGAGCACAGCGGTGAGCACGGACGCGGCGACCGAGGACTGGGTCAGGGCTGCGCAGATCCCGATGGCGGCGCAGCCCGCCTCCATGGCCGGATAGCGGATCGGGATCGCGACACCGCAACCGGCGCAGCGCCCCCCGGAGACTGTGTAGCTCAGCAGGGGGATCAGCCGCCACGGCCGCAGTGAGCGGCCGCAGCCGCGACAGCGGGATCGCCCGCCGACGAACCCCTCTCCCTGCGGGAGTCGTAGGCTGACGAGGCCGAGGAAACTTCCCGCCAGCAGCCCCGCGCCGCCGAGCGCGACGGCCAGAAGCGTCGGCCCTGTGTCGAAATCCATGGAACTCCCCGGTTTGTCACACTCGGTTTCGTGCGATTCAGACACGCCTTTCACCACTGGCTCTACCGCCTGATTGTGACGATCCCGCCGTATCGGGACGGTGTTTCACCGAACGGCCAAGACAACTTCACATGGGTGCGCCGCAACCGTCACGGTTCAGCGGCCACGGTGTCACAACCGGCTTCTATCGAGAGCGCCGGGCAGGGGGGCGAGTTCGCCGCGACGGGACCATCGGGTCCGGTCGTCCTGCCGAATGATCCTTTGGACCAGACACGGTGGAAACGATGACCGGCCTTCGATTGACAACCTTGCTCGCGATCTCCGCCAGCGCCCTGACCCTCGCCGCGTGCGGTTCCGCCGAAGTCGCCTCGCCCGGCGAGGGCGATTTCGGCGGCGGCACGGGCGGCGGCGGCGGCGGCCCGACCCCGCTGCCCCCCGGCACGCCGGCCGCGGACTGCCCGGGCGGCTTCGCCAACGTCGGTCTGGTCGCCAACAACAGCCTGCGCGTCTGCCAGCTGCCCCAGCAGATCCTCGGCGCCCTGACGGTGCCGCTGCGCGCCGGCACCATCTATTCGATCAGCGGCCGCACCGAGGTCGGAACCGATCGCGGCGTCGACCCCGCCTCGCCGACCCCGGGCAGCGCCCAGGGCATCCTGACCATCGAGCCGGGCGTGCGCATCTTCGCCTCCGGCGGGTCCGACTATCTGTTGGTCAACCGCGGCTCGCAGATCTTCGCCGAGGGCACCGCCGCCCAGCCCATCGTGTTCACCAGCCGCCAGAACGTCGAGGGCGCCACCACCGAGACCTCGCAGGGTCAGTGGGGCGGCCTGGTGATCGCCGGCCGGGCGCCGCAGGCTAACTGCCAGCTGACCGCGCCGGTCACCTGCACCGGCACGGTCGAGGGCACCAGCGCCTTCTACGGCGGCAATACGGCGGCCGACAACTCGGGCCGCATCCGTTACGTGCAGATCAAATACTCCGGCTTCGAAATCTCGCCGGGCAACGAACTGCAGGGCCTGACCATGGCCGGCGTCGGCTCCGGCACCACGGTCGACCACGTCCAGATCCACAACAGCTCGGACGACGGCATCGAGATCTTCGGCGGCAATGTGAACCTGCGTCACCTGGTCCTCACCAGCGCCGACGATGACGGCTTGGACACCGACACCGGCTGGCGCGGCGGCGCCCAGTTCGGCATCGTCACCCAGCGCCCGCCCAATGCGACCAGCCGCAGCGCCGGCTTCGAGTTCTCGTCGGCTCCGGCCTCGACGCCCCTGGCCTCGCGCTATGTGTCGCAGCCGAAGATCGCCAACTTCACGCTCGTCGGCCGCAACTCGCCGACCAACGCGCACACGGTGGCCCACTTCGACACCGGCACGGATGCGACCGTCATCAACTCGGTGTTCACCAGCGTCTCGGGGTCGCAGGCCGGCTGCCTCGACATCGCCGACGCGGATACCGAGACCAGCATGCCGACCTTCGGCTCGGTCTACATGTCGTGCGGCATCTCCTACCGCCCGGCCAATGCCGCCCGGTCGCAGTCGGTGTTCACCGGCGGGACCAACAACACCCCGGCCGGAACCTCGACGCTGACCGCCCCGGCCTCGGGCACGAGCCTGAGCAACCAGGTGCTGACCTTCATCAACGGCGCCAACGAGACGGCGGTCACGCCGGCCGACGCCCCGGCGGTCTATCCGTTCTTCACGGCCACGACCTACATCGGCGCCGTCCAGAACGCCGCCGACACCTGGTGGCAGGGCTGGACCTGCGGCCTGACGTCCGGCGCGACCTGCTGACGACGGATGCGCGGCGGCGGCTCCTGCGAGCCGCCGCCGGCTTTCGCCCCGTCCGTTGAAACTCTCCAAGGCGCAGATCATGAAGACCGCTTCCCTGACCCTGACCGGGTTCCTGCTGGCCACCAGCGCGCTGATCGCGCCCGGGGTCGCCACCGCCCAGTCCCAGCCCGCCCTCGCTTCGGCTCTGCAGGTGCAGACAGCCCTGCCTGACCCGGAGTCCAATCTCGGCGAGGTCATCGTGCTGGGCCGCAACATCCCCGAACCCAACCGGGAGAGTTCGGAAGTCGCCGCCTTCCTCACGCAGGAGGATCTGGAGCGCACCGGCGACTCCAACGCCGCCGCGGCTCTCACCCGGGTGACCGGACTGACCATCGTCGAAGGGCGGTTCATCTATGTCCGCGGCCTGGGCGAGCGGTATTCCTCGGCCCTGCTGAACGGCTCGCCGCTGCCCAGCCCCGAACCGCTGCAGCGGGTCGTGCCGCTGGACCTCTTTCCCGCCAGCATTCTCGAGAGCGTGACGGTCCAGAAGACCTATTCCTCGGATTTCCCGGGCGAGTTCGGTGGCGGGATCATCGATCTGCGCACCGTCGACGCGCCGAGCGAGCCGTTCTTCAACTTTTCCGCCTCGGTTGGCGGCAACACGGAAACCACGAACAAGGAAGGTCTGATCTACTACGGATCGCGGACCGACTTCACGGGCTTCGACGACGGCGCCCGCGACGTTCCGGGCGTGATCCAGCTCGCCTTCAACTCCCAGCAGCAGATCAGCCAGGCCAATTTCACGCCGCAGGAACTGCAGCGCATGGGCCATTCGCTGGTCAATGCGCCGCTGCGCCTGCTGCAGCGCGAGACCAATCCGGTCAACTTCGGCTTCGACGTGTCCGGCGGCCTGTCCAGCGACAGCAGTCTCGGCACGCTCGGCCTGTTCGGCGTCGCTGGTTACGACAACAGCTGGAGCCTGCGCCGCGGCTTCCAGGAAGAGTCCCAGTTCTCGGGCGCCGTTCTGGTGCCGGTGACCAGCAAGGCCTTCGAATCCAACCAGAACGACATCCGCCTGAACCTGCTCGGCGGGGTGTCGCTGACGGCGCCGGATCACGAACTGAAGTGGACCAATCTCTACGTCCGCAGCACCACCAAGGAAGCCCGCAGCAGCGCCGGCCCCGACTTCGCCGCCGGCGGCGGCATCCTGCGCGACGACTACACCGAGTATTTCGTGCGGGAACTGTTCTCCAGCCAGCTGGGCGGCGAGCATTTCTTCATGGACGGCGCGCTCGGCCTCGACTGGCGCGCGGCCTGGGCCCGGACCTCGCGCGACGCGCCCTATGAGTCCCGCTTCCAGTACGGCGTGAACGCGGCCGGCGACTTCATCCACAACCCGTTCAACCTGATCTCCTTCAGCGAGCTGGACGAGGACGTGGTCTCGGGGGGCGCGGACGTCAGCTTCGCCCTGCCCTTGTCGGATGCGCGCGAAGCGATCTTCAGCGCCGGGGTGGCGTACTCGGACAGCAGCCGGGAGGCGACCCGCCACGACCTGCAGCTGATCGCGGTCAACGGCCTGACCGACGAGCAGCGCGAGTCGCGGATCGACTACCTCTACTCCGACTTCAACATCTATCCGGGCGGCATCGAGCTGCGCGAGGTCTCGGGCACCAACGGCGCCGGCGCCTACGACGCCGGTCTCGAGGTCGCGGCGGCCTACGTCCAGGCAGACGCCGAGATCGTCCCGCTGGTCCGCACCAAGGTCGGCGTCCGCTTTGAGGACAGCACCCAGACGGTCGTTCCGCGGGACCTGTTCGGCGGCGCGACGAACTTCGTGGCCACCGAGCGCTCGGAACAGTACTACCTGCCGTCGGCCACGGTGACGTGGAATTTCGCCGAGGATCAGCAGCTGCGCCTCGGCGGGTCGAAGACCATCGGCCGGCCGCAGTTCCGCGAACTGGCCCCGCAGTCCTACATCGATCCTGACAGCGACCGCGAGTTCACCGGCAACCCGTTCCTGGTCGACACCGAGATCCTCAACGCTGACGCCCGTTATGAGTGGTATTTCGCCCGGCAGCAGTATGTGACCGCCGGCGTCTTCTTCAAGAAGCTCGACAAGCCGGTCGAGTCGGTCGTGGTCCTGACCGGCGACCAGAAGCAGCAGTCGTTCCTGAATGCGCCGTCGGCCACGGTCCACGGCGCCGAGGTCGAGGTGAAGAAGTATTTCGAGTTCCCCGACGCCGGCTCGCCCTTCATCGCCAACAAGCGCTGGCTGATCCACGCCAACTACACCTGGTCCCGGTCGGAGGTCGAAGTGGGCGCGGACGACGTGGTCTTCACCCAGGGCGGCGGCGGCGCGCCGGAACAGGCCTCCTTCTTCATCGAGGACGGCAGCCGCCTGCAGGGCCAGTCCGAGCACGTCGCCAACGTCCAGCTGGGCTGGGAAGACGACACGGCCCGTTCGCAGGCCACGCTGATCGTCAACTACGTCAGCGAACGCACCACGGCCCGGGGCGCCGGCGCCGCCGGTTTCCGCGAGCCGGACTATGTCCAGGACCCGGGCGTGTTCCTGGACTTCGTGTTCCGCAAGGACTTCGACTATGCGGGCCGCGACTACGGCGTCGCCCTCGAACTGCGCAACCTGCTGAACACGGACTACGACGAGTTCCAGGAACTCGGGAACAAGATCCGGATCAACAACTACGACCTGGGCTCCTCGGCCACGGTCAGCCTGACCGCCCGCTTCTGACGCCCCGCGAGGCCGCCGTTTCAGGCGGCGGCCTCCGCCATTTCCTGATTGCAGAAATGCGGCAGTTGCTCCGCATCCGCCCTAACCGTCACGGCAAGTTCTCCGCACCGTCATCGGGCCGTGAAGCCCGGACACGGACGATTGGTCTACGACGTTTTCGGGCCGTCGGGGCCCATCGGGGCCTGCGATCGTGATCGGCGAAATTCGCAATTGGAGCACGGCGACCCGCGAGGCTGTCGCCGCCCGCCCGGACCGGGTCCGGACCGCCGTGGAGGCGACCCTGGCCCTGTTGCTCATCGTGCAACTGGGGCGGCTGGCCTGGGTCGCCCTCGAGCCGGTCGACGCGCCGGCGGCCGGGATGACGCGACCGGAAGCCGGGCCGGTCGACTACTCGGTGTTCCAGCGCTTCGACGCCTTCTTTCGCACCGGCGGCCAGAGCAGCCTGGCCGAGGACACCGCCGCGCGAAGCAGCCAGATCCGGCTGTTCGGCCTGCGGTCGGACGGGGCCGGCGGCGGGTCGGCGATCATCGGTCTGGTGGACGGCCGGCAAGTGTCCGTCGCTGTCGGCGAGACCATCGAGCCCGGCCTCGTGCTGCGGTCGGTGGGTCCAGACCATGTTGTGCTCGCCCGGGGAGACGCGCTGAGCCGCCTGATCTTCAGCGAACTGCCGGTCGGCGCCGCGGGGCCGCCCCCGCCGCCGTCCGTTCCGCAGACCGTGACGCCGACGCCGGGTCCGTCGACCGCCGTGACTGTCGATCCCGCCCGCCTCGTGGCCGAGGCCTCGCTGCGACCCCGGATGCAGGGCGTGCGGATCAACGGCTTCACCGTGACCTCGAACGGCGAGGCTCCGGCCCTCGCCGCCGCCGGGCTGAAGCCGGGAGATGTCATCCTGGCGGTCAACGGCCAGCCCCTCGATCGGCCCGATCGCATCGCCGCCCTGCGCGGCCAGTTGGCCGACGCCGCAAGCGCCGATATCCGCTTCGAGCGGAACGGCGCGGTTCAGACCATCACCATAAGGACAGGCCGTTGAAGCGATCGAACCGCAGCGCCCTCGGCGTCGCCCTGGCGGCCGTCCTCGCCCTGCAGGGACCGCTCGCCGCCGCGCCGGCCCTGGCGCAGACGGGGGGCGGCCAGACCCTCAATGTCCAGAGCGCCGACATCCGCGCCTTCATCCAGGACGTCGCCCGCTCGACCGGCCGCACCTTCATCGTCGATCCGGCCGTGACCGGCACGGTGACGGTGACCAGCGACCGGCCGCTGTCGCGGGCCCAGCTGTTCGAGGTCTTCCTGTCGACCCTGCGCGCCAACGGGCTGGTCGTGACGCCGACCAGCTCGGGGGCGTATCGCATCAGCCCGGCCCAGGGCGCGGCCCAGGGGCCGGCGACGGTGGGGGCGGAACGGTTCGCCACAGAGGTCTTCCAGCTGCGCAACATCGACGCCGCCTCGGCCGCTGAGACCATCCGGCCGCTGGTCGGGCCGCAAGGGCAGGTGCTGCCGAACGCCGGCGCCAACAGCGTCGTCGTCGCCGACTTCGCCGACAATCTGGCCCGCATCCGCGCCCTGATCGGCCGCATCGACGTCGACCGCACCGGCTTCGAGGTGGTGACGCTGGAGAACTCCTCGGCCCGCGAGATCGCCGGCGTGTTGCAGACGGTGCTGGCCCCCCCGGGCGGCCAGCCGGGCCAAGGCATGGTGTCGGTGACGCCTGTGGAGAGTTCCAACTCCGTGGTGTTGCGTGGCGACCCCTCTGCGGTGGCGCGGGTGCTGCCGCTGGTCGAGGATCTCGACCGCCGCGCGCAGTCGGCTGACGACGTCAAGGTCGTCTTCCTCGAACACGCCAACGCCGAGGCCCTGCTGCCGGTGCTTCAGCAGATCGTCGGCCAGCCGGTCACCGCGGCCAGCGCCAATGCCGCGCCGGCCAGCGGACGGGGTGGGGTCGGCGGCGCCGACATCGATGTCGCGCCCGCCCCATCCGCGGTCGCCGCGCCGATTCCGGGCCAGCGCGCCACCATCGCCCGCTTCCCGGGCGCCAACGCCCTGGTGATTTCCGGCTCGGCCGACACCCAGCGCATGTTGGCCGAGGTCATCCGCCAGCTCGATCAGCGCCGCCAGCAGGTGTTGATCGAGGCCATCGTCGTCGAACTCAGCGACAACGCCGTGCGCGAGCTCGGCGTGCAGTGGCTGCTCGCCGGCGAGGACGGCAACCCCATCGGGCTGACCAACTATTCCGACCGCGCCACGCCGCTGATTCCGATCGCCGGCGGCGCCGGGGCGGGCCAGCTGGACGAGGACGATCCGCTGCGCGATCAACTGCAGAACCTCGCCATCAACAGCCTGCTCGGCGCCAACGGTTTCATCGGCGGCGGCGGCGGCCGCATCGGCGACGGCCTGTTCGGCTTCATCATCAACGCCGCCAAGACCGACGACGGCTCCAACCTGCTGCAGACCCCGTCGCTGATGACCCTCGACAACGAGGAGGCCACCATCCTGGTCGGCCAGGAGGTGCCGATCACGACCGGTGAGACCCTCCTCGACGGCAACTCCAACCCGTTCCGCACGACCCAGCGCCAGGACATCGGCGTCAAGCTGATTGTCCGGCCGCAGATCAACGCCGGCGGCTCGATCACCCTGTTCCTGCGTCAGGAGGTGTCGAGCATCAACGGCGTGCTGTCCAACTCGGCCAGCGATCTGGTGCTGAACAAGCGCGAGCTGGAGACCACCCTCGTCGTCGACGACGGCGACATCGCGGTGGCCGGCGGCCTGCTGGACCAGAACGACCGGCTGTCGGTCGACAAGGTGCCGGGGCTGGGCGACATCCCAGGCATCGGCGCCCTGTTCCGCTCGACCAGCCGCCAGCGCGGGCGGACCAATCTGATGGTCTTCATTCGCCCGACCATCATCCGGTCGCAGGCGGACGCGCAGAGCCTCGCCGCCGACCGCTGGGGCTATATGCGCCAGCAGCAGCTGAACAACGCCCCGGGCGTGGAGCCCAGCCTCGACGAGATGCTGCGCGACTACATGCGCACTCAGCCGCCCGTCGCGCCGGAATACGCCGTCCCAACGCCGCGGGCGATGGAATGAGGGCGGCATGATCACCCTCGTCAACCCGACCCTGCCCTACGGCTTCGCCAAGCGGCATGGCGTCATCCTGCTCGACGCCGGGGATATCGCCCTGATCGGACTGCGCGAGGGCGCTGATCCGGCGGCCCTGGTCGAGACGCGCCGCGCCCTCGGCCGGCCGCTGCGCGTCGAACGGCTGAGCCAGGCCGACTTCGACCGGCGGCTGTCGCAGATCTATGCCGGCGACCCTCTGAACGCCGCCGACGGCGACGACCTGGACATGCCGTCGGGCCTCGGCAGCCTGATCGACGACATGCCCGCCGCCGCCGACCTGCTCGACACCGCCGACGACGCCCCGGTCATCCGCCTGATCAACGGCATCATCGCCGAGGCCGTCCGCGCCGGCGCCTCCGACATCCACCTCGAGCCGTTCGAGACCGCCCTGACGGTCCGCATGCGCGTCGACGGCGTGCTGCGCGAGGCCTTGTCGCTCAACCCGCGGATCACGCCCCTGCTGGTGTCCCGCATCAAGGTCATGGCCCGTCTCGACATCGCCGAGAAACGGGTGCCGCAGGACGGCCGTATCCCTCTGGCCCTCGGCGGCAAGACCCTGGACGTGCGGGTCTCGACCCTGCCGTCACGCGCCGGCGAGCGGGTCGTGCTGCGCATTCTGGACAAGGATCAGGCCGAGCTGAAGCTAGACGAACTGGGCATGACCGGCGAGACCCTCGACGCCTTCCGGGCGGCCCTGCGCGAGCCCAACGGAATCATTCTCGTCACCGGCCCGACCGGCTCCGGCAAGACGACCTCTCTCTACGCCGGCCTGTCGCTGCTGAACGACTCGACACGCAACATTCTCACGGTCGAGGACCCGGTCGAATACGCCATCGACGGCGTCGGCCAGACCCAGGTCAACACCAAGGTCGGCATGACCTTCGCCGCAGGACTGCGGGCCATCCTGCGTCAGGATCCCGACGTGGTCATGGTCGGCGAGATCCGCGACGTCGAGACGGCCCAGATCGCGGTGCAGGCCTCCCTGACCGGCCATCTGGTCCTGTCGACCGTGCACACCAACGACGCGGCGGGAGCGATCACCCGCCTGCGCGACATGGGCGTCGAGCCCTTCCTGCTGGCCTCGACCCTGCGGCTGATCGTGGCCCAGCGGCTGGTGCGGCGGCTGTGCCCGGCCTGCCGCCGGTCCGAACCCGCCGACAGCGCCACGGCGCGGCTGATCGGGGTCAAGGCGGGTCAGCCCGTGTGGCGCGCCCAGGGCTGCGACCGCTGCCATCACACCGGCCACGTCGGACGCGTCGGCCTCTACGAGGTCATCGCCGTCGACGACCGCACCCGCCGCCTCATCGCCGCCGGGGCCGACGAGGAGGCGATCAACGCTGTCGCCTTCGAGCGCATGGACACCCTCGCCCGACGGGCCCGCGCCCTTGTCCTGAGCGGCCTGACCTCGATCGAGGAGGCGGTGCGGGTGACGCGCCGGGACGCCGTGGCCCTGCCGGACGACGCCCCGGCAGGCGAGGCGGCGGCCTGATGGCGGCGTTCGACTATGTGGCGGTGGACGCCGGCGGCCGCACCCTCACCGGCGCACTGACCGCCGCCGAGGAGGCCGCCGCGCGCGCCCTGCTGGAGCGGCGCAAGCTCATGCCCCTCGAGGTCACCATCGGCCGGGGCGCGATCCAGAAGGGGGACCGCGTCCGGCAGGCCCGGGGCGGCAGGCTGAACGCCAGGACCCTGGCCCTGACCACCCGCCAGCTGGCGACCCTGGTCTCCGTCGCCCCGATCGAGGAGGCGCTGCGGACCATCGCCCTGCAGGCCGACCGTCCGGCAGTGCGCCGGGTGCTCGAAGGCGTCCACGGCGGCGTGATGGAAGGCCGCCGCCTGTCCGACGCCATGGCCCTGCAGGGGCAGGCCTTTCCGCCGCTGTACCGGGCCATGGTCTCGGCCGGGGAGACCTCGGGCGCGCTGGAGCCCATTCTGGAGCGGCTGGCCGACGGCCTGGAGCGCGACCAGACGGTGCGCGGCAAGGTGATCACTGCACTGGTCTATCCGGCCGTGCTCGCCGTGGTGGCGCTGGGCGTTATCGGGGCGCTCATGACCTTCGTGGTGCCGAAGGTGGTCGACCAGTTCGACAGCCTGAACCAGACCCTGCCGCTGCTCACCCGGCTGGTGATCGGCGTCTCCGACCTGATGCGCGACTGGGGCTGGCTGGCCGGCCTGCTGCTTCTTCTGGCGGGTCTGGCCGGCGCGGTCGCCCTGCGCCGTCCGGCCATCCGGCTTCAGGCGGACACGGCCCTGTTGCGTCTGCCCCTGATTGGACGCCTGACCCGCGATCTGCACGGGGCGAAGATGGCGCGGACCCTGTCGACCATGATCGCCGCCGGCCTGCCGGTGCTGGAAGGCCTGACCATCACCGCCCGGACTGTCTCCAACCGGGCCCTGCGCGCCGCCACCGAAACCATGGCCGACGCCGTGCGCGAAGGGGGCGGCCTGTCCGGCGCCATGCGCCGCGCCGACGTCTTCCCGCCGATACTCGTCTACATGACCGCCTCGGGCGAGAGCAGCGGCCGTCTGGAGCCGATGCTGGAGCGCGCCGCCGACTACCTCGAGCGCGAGTTCTCGACCTTCACCGCCGTGATGCTGAGCCTGCTCGAGCCCGCGATCATCGTCGTCATGGGCGGCGTGGTGGCCCTGATCGTCCTCTCGATCCTGTTGCCCATTCTTCAGATCAACACCCTGGCCATGGGGTGATTGGAGTCGCATGCGATGACCGATACCGACCGCACGATCGCCGAAGTCCGCCGCAAGCGCGCGGGATTTACGCTCGTTGAGCTGATGGTGGTGATCGTCATCATCGGCCTGCTGGCCACGGTGGTCGCCATCAACGTGCTGCCGAGTCAGGATCGGGCGATGGTCGGCAAGGCGCGGGCCGACATCTCGGTGCTGGAGCAGGCCATCGAGACCTACCGGCTCGACAACCTCGCCTTCCCGGACGACCTGCAGGCCCTGGTCGCCCCGCCCGCCGGCCTTGCCCGGCCCGAGCGCTACCGTCAGGGCGGCTACGTCCGCCGCCTGCCCGAGGATCCGTGGGGCCATCCCTACCAGTACCGCCGCCCGGGCGCGCACGGCGGCCAGTTCGACGTCTACTCCTTCGGAGCGGACGGCCGGGAAGGGGGGGAGGGCGATGACGCCGACCTCGGAAACTGGCAGGCCTGATCGCCGCGCGCGCCGCGCGGGGTTCACGCTCGTCGAGCTGCTGATGACGGTCGCCATCATCGGCCTGGCGGCGGGCGCCGTTGTTCTGTCGGTGCCGGATCACCGCCCGTCCGTCGCCGCGGACGCCGAAAGCTTCGCCGCGCGCCTGTTGCGGGCGCGTGAAGAGGCGGTGCTGACCAACCGCCCCGTGGCGGTCGAGACGACGTCGGCCGGCTACGGCTTCTCGATCTTCGACGGCGCCGAATGGTCGCCCCTGACGGACGGACCGTTCGGACCCGAGGCGTGGATCGACGGCTTGACGGTCTCGCCGGCCGGACCGGTCCGGGTCGTGTTCGATCCGACCGGCGTCGCCGAGCCGGCGAGCCTGACCCTGGGCCGCGACGGCCGGACCGCCCGCGTCGTGATCGACGGAGCCGGCGAGGTGACCCTCGATGGCTGAGCGCCCCACATCCCCGAGGGCCGGCTTCACCCTGATCGAGCTTCTCGTCGCCCTGGCGGTGTTCAGCCTGGCGGCCATGGCGCTGCTGAACCTGTCTGGCGAGAACACCCGCTCGGCGGCGCGGGTCGAGATGCGGACGCTGGGCGGCGTGGTGGCCGAGAACCTCGCGGTCGAGGCCATGATCGATCCGGACATCGCCCAGGGCCGGACCTCGGGCGCCGTCCCCCTCGCCGGCCGTCAGTGGCGCTGGACCCGTTCGGTCCAGGGCGTCGAGGCGGGCCTGCTGCGCATCGACGTCGCCGTGTCCACCGACGAGGGCCAGGCCGCCGACCGCGTGCTGTTCCGGGGACGGCCATGACCGCCCCCGCCCGCGCTGGCTTCACCCTGGTCGAGGTGCTCGTCGCCCTGCTGATCTTCGCCCTGATCGCGGCGGCGGGGGCGGCGGTGCTCAGCCTGTCGATCGACAACCGCTTCGCCATCAAGGCGGCGACCGACCGCACCGGCGACCTGCAGCGGATGCGCAGCCTGCTCAGGGCCGACCTCGGCCAGGCCAGCAGCCGTCGCGCCCGCGGCCCGACGGGTCGTCCGATGCTCCAGCCGCTAGGCGGCCCGGCGGCGCCCGGCGATCCGGTGCTGACGCTCACCCGTACCGGCTGGACCAATCCCGGCGGACGGCCGCGTCCCTCACTGCAGCGCGTCGAATACCGGCTCGTCGACAACCGGCTGGAGCGGCGGGTGGCCAGCCATCTCGATGGGGCGCGACCGGGCGCGCCGCAGGTGCTTTACCGCGGTGTCCATGACCTGACCGTGGCCTTCGTCAGGGATGGACAGGAAGCGCCCGCCTATATCGTCACCGCCGAACGGCCGCTGCCCGACGCGGTGCGGATACGCATGACGCTGGACGGCTACGGGCCGGTCGATCAGCTGTTCCTCGTCGGCGGCGGCTGATGCGGCCGGGCCCCGACAACCGCGAGGGCATGGCCCTGCTGACCGTCCTCCTGCTGGTGGCGGTGATGTCGGTGGTCGCGGTGGCCGTGCTGGACGACGTCCGCTTCTCGGTGCGCCGCGCGACCAACGCCGAGACCCAGGCCCAGGCCCAGTGGTACGCCTCCGGCGCCGAGGCCCTCGCCCGCCGGCAGGTCGCGCGCCTGCTCGCGGCCGGCCCCGCCCGCACCCCGCTGGAGCCCCAATGGAACGGCCGCCGCCTGAGCTTCCCGATCGAGGGCGGCTCGATCAGCGCCGCGGTCACCGACGGCCAGGCCTGTTTCAACCTCAACAGCCTGGTCGAGGGCTATGGCGAGGACCTGCTGGAACGGCCGCTCGGCAGGGCCCAGTTCCTCGCCCTTGGCCGGGCCGTCGGCGCGCCGGACAGCCGCATGCGCGCCGTCGCTGACGCCCTGACCGACTGGCTGGACGCCGACAATGTCTCCCGCCCCCTCGGCGCCGAGGACGGCGCCTACGCCGGCCTGGCCACGCCCTACCGGACCGGCGGCGTGATGCTGGCCGAGGTCAGCGAGCTCCGCGCGGTCAAGGGCGTCGACGCGGACCTGTACCGCCGCCTGCGGCCGCACGTCTGCGCCCTGCCGACCAGTCGGCTGTCGCCGCTGAACGTCAACACCCTGACGCCGGATCAGGCCCCCCTGCTGATGATGCTGACCGACAACGCCCTCGGTCCCGAAAGCGCCCGCGCCGTCATCGCCAGGCGCCCGCACGACGGCTGGCCGGACGCTGCCGCTTTCTGGGCCCAGCCGGCCCTCGCGGCGGTCGAGGTTCCGGACGAGGTGCGCGACCAGGTCACCGTCCTGACCCGCTACTTCAATCTCCGCATCGACATCGACCATGGCGGCGGCCGCGCCGTCCGCACCGCCCTGCTGCACGCACAGCCGGACGGCGTGGTGCGGACCGTCATCCAGCGCTGGACTCCCGAAGAATGAAACCGACCCGCCTGATCCTCATTCCGGCCCTCGCCGGACAGCCGGCGCCCTACATGATCGTCGGCCCGGACGGCGCGGTGCTCGATCACGGCCTACTGCCCCTCGACGCCGTCGAGCGGCCCGAGCCGATGCGCACGGTCGCGATCTGCCCCGGCGCCGACGTCTCGATCCGCTGGCTCGACCTGCCGCCCGGCGGCGCCGCCCAGCTGCGGGCCGCGGCCGCCTGGCGGATGCGCGACGAGCTGGTCGCGGCGCCCGACCGGGTAGCCACTGTGGTCGGCCCGGCCACCGGGCCGGACCAGCCGCGCCTCGTCGCCGTGGTCGGCCTCGGGCTGCTGCAGGCCTGGTCGGACTATCTCGAGGCCTTGGGGGTCCGCGCCGATGTCATCACGCCGGACATGCTGACCCTCGAGGAACCGGAGGAGGACGATGTCGTCGCGGCGGTCAGCTTCGGCGAGACCACGGCCCTGCGCGGCCGACGCTTCGCCGTCGCCCTCCAGCCGGACCTGGTCGACCTTGTCGCTGGCGACCGCCGCGTGGTCGCGATTCAGGACAGGACCGTGGTCGAGCGGGCCTTGGCGCGGGCTGCGCATTCGCCGGCGATCAATCTGCTCGATAACGGCGCCCGTGACCGTACGGCGGCGAGGGTCGGCTGGCGACGCGCCCCCGGACTGGCCGCGGCCCTGGCGGTCTCACCCCTCGTGCTGACCGCCGCCGCCGCCGCGCGCGACGACATGGCGGCTCGCCGGCTCGAGACCGAGGCGGTCGCGGCCATCGCCGCCGTCGCACCTGATGTGGCGCGGGAATCCGATCCGGTCGCCGCCCTGCGCCGCCGCGCCGCCGCCGCACCGCCGCCCGGCGGCTTGACCGCCGCCGCCGCCGCCCTGTTCACCGCCGTCGAAGGCGTCGAGGGCGTGGAGCTGGACGCCCTGGTCGCCAGTCCCGACGACGGCATGAAGGCGACCCTCAGCCACCCCGCATACTCCGACATGCAGGAGGTCGGCCGGCGCATGGCCGACGCCGGCCTCGCCGTGACCGAAAACGCCACCCTCGACGACGGCGGCCGCGTCGTCAGCGACATCAGCATCGGAGCCCGCCCGTGACCCGCCGGTTCGCCCACCGCCATCAAGCCTGGGCCGGC
>JAEYUE010000125.1 GCA_023433655.1 Pseudomonadota bacterium
CCCCAGCCGAGGCGGTCGGCGGCGAGGGACACGGGCCCCGAAACCTCGACAGCGGCCTCACGCCCGCCGACCGTCAGGCTTCGGGACGTCATGACCACGCCCGCGCCCTCCACCCCGGCCCCGGAGGCCCGGGCGGCGGCGAGGCGGGCCGGGCCCTCGAGCCGCCAGCCCAGGCCCTGCCGATCCCGCTCCACGCGGGCGCGCGCTGAAGACCAGCGCAGGGCGGCGGTGGACGCCGCCAGGCCGGGTCCGTCCAGCCGGGCGGCGCGCAGGTCGGCGTCCGACCGTCCCTCGATGCGGAAGGCGTCGAGCCAGCCGGCGGTCTGGCCGTTGAAGACGACATCGGCCGCCGCCCCGCGGGCGGCGAACCGACCGGCCGCGAGCCGGTCGGCCACGAGGTCGGCCTCGACCCGCGCGCGGCCGTCGCCACGGCGCCGTTCCAGATCGGGATAAGGCAGGTCGCCGATCAGGGACAGCCGCGCACCGGCCCCGGAGAGACCCGGCAGGGCCGCCTGGCGGGCCGAGGCGCTGGCCTGCAGGCGGACGCGGTCGCCGACGGTCGTCAGCGCCACCCTGGCCTCGAGGGCGCGGGCCTCGATCCCGCCGCTCTTCAGGTCGGCGGCCGGCATGCGGGCGCTGAGACGCATCAGCTTGCCGTCATCGATGCGCGCGTCGCCGAGCACCGCCACGGGGCCGTACTCCGTGTCCAGTCGGACGCGTCCCTGCTCGACCAGCACCAGCGGGCCACGCTGGTCCGGCCGCGGCGGACGGGCGGTGAACTTCTCGACGAGGGGATCAAGGCTGCCGAGCGACAGTTCGCCGTCGCGCCAGGAGGCGCGCAGCACCGGCCGGACGAGGCGGATTCGGCTGGGCGTGAGGCCCAGGCCGGTCTTCGACCATGGCGCGCCGATGGCGTAGTCGACCTCGACCCGCTCCACCACCGCGTCGGGATTGCGCGGGTCGCCGATGCGGATGCTGGCGACCAGGCCATCGAGTTCGACCCGTTCGATCTCCATGTCGGCGGGCACGCCCTGGCGCTCCAGCCAGCCGATCAGGATCTGGCGCGTGGCGGCGCGGCGGTTGAGGTAGAGCAGGCCGATCAGCAACAGCAGGATGCAAGCGGCCACGCCAAGGACGAGGAGCAGACGACGGGGGCCGCGCCGCCGCGGGGGCGCGGGCCGTCTCCGGGCGGGCTCCGGCTCCGGGACGACGACTTCGCTCATGCCTGACGTTGATCCTTGAACAATCGGGACTCCTGAAGCAGCAGAGCGGGCGTGGCGAGAGAGGCACAGTAGAGTGGCGCATCGGCCACTTTCAGTGCAGAGGGGGTGAGCGGAGTCCGGAGAGACGATGTGATGTCGAATACCTCAGCCAAACGCCGTGAATACACTGTTCGCTCCCGACGATAAGCTGGCGCTTCGCCGGGCCTTTACCGTTGATAACCGCCCCGGTTAACGGTCTGTAACGAACTGCCTTCCCATGATGGGATGGACAGGTTATACGGCCTGTCTCGCGTCGGGGGCTTCTTCAGGCGCGATCCTTGCTTTCAGTGGCTTGGGCGCCGGTCGGCGTCGTCAGTTTTCGGGGACCGATGGCTCAGTTCGATCCACGTCGCCAACCGATGCGTCTCGCGCCTCACGCCCTCACGGCGGTGGCTGCGCTCTCGGTGGCCCTCCTTGCCGGTCGTGTGTACCAGCCGGCCCAGGCTGAAGAAGTTCCCGCGCTCACTCCCGAACAGATGGCGGCCATTGAGGCCCAGGCCTTCGCCGCCGCCGGCGCTCCGGCCGGCCTGACCGCCCCGGAAGCCATCCCCGTCCAGATCCGCCGCGGCGAGACCTTCGAGGAGGCGGTGCGCCGCACCGGCATCGCCGCCGAGGAAGCCTCGGCCGTCGCCGCCACCCTCTCCAGCGCCATGGACATGAGCGCCATCCGCGCCGGCCTCCGTTTCGAAACCGCCATCGCCAAGCCCCGCGGCGGCCGCGGCGACCACGCCTGATCGGCCTGACCCTGCGCACCGGCCCGGCCAGTCAGGTCACCGTGTCGCGCACCTTCGACGGCGCCCTGCGCCTGCGCGCGCTCGAGGAGAAGGTCACCCAGGAAATCGTCGTCCTGAACGGCAAGGTCGAGGGCTCGCTGTCGCGTTCGGCCCAGCGCGAAGGCGTCCCCGCCTCGGTGCGCCGCAAGGCCGGCCAGCTGTTCTCGCACAAGTTCGACCTCGACCGGGACATCCGCGCCTCGGATGACTTCACCTATGTCTACGGCCGCACGGTGACCGAGAACGGCCGCACCATCGGCACCGACGGCCTGCTGTACGCCGAGCTCAAGGGCGTCGCCTTCTATCGCTTCCAGCCCGCCGGGGCGAAGGAGCCGCAGTATTTCGACGCCACCGGCAAGAACACCCGCTCGGCCTTCATGCGCACGCCGCTGGAGCGCGGTTTCCGCGTCTCGTCGTCCTTCGGCTTCCGCCGGCACCCGATCGCCGGCTATCGCAAGATGCACCAGGGGATCGACTTCGCCGCCGGCACCGGCACGCCGGTCGTCGCCCCCGCCGACGGCGTGGTGGTCGAGGCGCGTCGCTGGGGCGGCTACGGCAACTGGCTGCGCATCCGCCACTCGAACGGTCTGGAGACCGGCTACGGCCACCTGTCGCGCTACGCCTCGGGCATGCGCGCCGGCCAGCGGGTCCGCCAGGGCCAGGTCGTGGCCTATGTCGGCTCGACCGGCGCCTCGACCGGGCCGCACCTGCACTATGAAATCTGGCGCGGCGGCCGGCGGATCAATCCGGCCGGCGTGCGGACCACAGAGGGCACCGTGCTGTCGGGCGCCGACCTCGCCGCCTTCCGCGCCGAGAAGGCCCGCATCGACCGCATCATCGCCGCCGGCGGCGAGCGTCGTCCGGTGGTCCAGCAGGCGGCTCTGAACGCCGGGCTGCGCCCCGCCCGGGGCTGAACCCGGCGCGCCCCGCCGGCCAGGCGAGGCGTCGGCGACCTTCATAGTCATGCCAGAATCCGTCGGCACCCTGCCGGGCGTGGATCGTTGTCCCGCCTGCCGGGAGGATCAGGACCGACGGAATGATGCAGCACAGACGGAACGTCCTGTTGGGATTGTCAGCGGCGGCCTCGGTCGCCGGCGGGCCCGCCTGGAGCCGGGCGGCCTTCCAGTCCGCACGGATCGCGGTGGAGACGCGGGGTCAGGGGCGTGACCTGATCCTGATCCCCGGGCTGGCCTCGACCTCGGCCGTCTGGAGCCGGACCATCGATCGCCTCGGCGAAGGCCGGCGTCTGCATCTGGTGTCGGTGCGCGGGTTCGGGGACCTGCCGGCGCGAGGCAACGCCGACGGCGCGGTCATGGCCGGCGTGGCCGCCGAGGTGCGCCGCTATATCGTCGAGAAGCGCCTGTCCGCGCCGGCCGTCATCGGCCATTCGATGGGCGGCCAGGTGGGCCTGAGGGTGGCGGCCGACGCGCCGGACCGCGTCGGGCGGCTGATGACGGTGGACGCCTCGCCCTTCTTCCCCGCCCTGATCAGTCCCGGGGCGACCGTCGGCGATGTCGAGCCGATCGCCCAGGTGGCCTATCAGGCGGTGCAATTCCTCGGCAGCGAGGGTCTGCGCGAGCGGGGTCGGTCGTTCGGCCTGGAGCTGGGCGGCGCCGCCGACGCCGTGTTCGGCTCGATGGGCTGGCAGGGCGGCGACCGCCGGGTGCTGGCCCAGGCCCTCTACGAGGTCATGACCGTCGACCTGCGCCACCGCCTGCCGGACATCGCCGCGCCGGTGACCGTGGTCTACGGCTGGAGCGCCGACGAGGCCTCGCCGCGCAGCCGCATCGGCGAGCTGTTCCGCGGGGCCTACGCCTCCCTGCCCCGCCCCGCCGTCTTCGAACGGATCGAGGGCGCCGAGCACATGGTGATGATCGATCAGCCGCGCCGCTTCCTGGCGGCGGCGGAGCGCTTCCTGGCCTGATCGGTCAGTCTGCGTCCGGCTGGTTGTCCGGATGGGCGGCGACGAAGGCGGGGTGAACCTTGGCCGCAAGGTCTATGGCGAGCAGGCGGGGGAAGGCGTCCAGCGGAACGTTGAAGCGGCGGGCCGAGTAGATCTGCGGGACGAGGTAGCAGTCGGCCAGGCCGGGCGTCGACCCGAAGCACCAGCCGTCGCCGTGGACCCGAACCAGCCGCTCGAGCGCCTCGAAGCCAGGAAGGATCCAGCGCGCCGCCCAGGCGTCGACGGCGGTCTGGTCGGCCCCGAAGGTCTCGCGCAGGGCCTTGCCGACGCGGAGGTTGTTGAGCGGATGGATGTCGCAGCCGATCAGGGCGGCCATGGCCCGGACATGGGCGCGGTCCACGGGGTGGGGGGGCAGCTGGGGCGGGAGGGGGTGGGTCTCCTCCAGCCATTCGAGGATGGCCGGGCTCTGGGTCAGGACGGCGCCATCGACCTCGAGGGCCGGAACCATGCCCTGGGGATTGAGGGCGACAAAGGCCTCGGACCGCTGCGCCCCGGTGCGCAGGTCGACCCCCCGCTGGTCGTAGGTCAGGCCCTTCAGCTCAAGGGCGATGCGGGTGCGGTAGGCGGCGCCCGAGCGCCAGTAGCCGTGCAGGATCATCGCGGCCTCAGGGTGAAGGTCAGGGGCTCGAGACCGCCGATGGACGCCTCGACCCGATCGCCGGGCTGGAGCGGGCCGACGCCCTCGGGCGTCCCGGTGAAGATCAGGTCGCCGGGACGGACGTCCCACAGGGTGCGGGCCTTGGAGAGGATTTCGTCGGGGGCCCAGACCATGTCGTCCAGCCGCCCGGACTGGCGGGTCTCGCCGTTGACCGACAGGCTGATCGGCGCGGCCGGGTTCGGCAGGACGCCGAGGGCCAGGGCGCCGCAGGGCGCCGACTGGTCGAATCCCTTGGCGGCGTCCCACGGACGGCCCTTCGCCTTGGCCGCCGCCTGCAGGTCGCGCCGGGTCAGGTCGCAGCCCACCGCCCAGCCGGCGATGCCGCCGTCCTCGCCGATGGCGCAGACCAGCTCGACCTCGTGATGCAGGTCGGCGGTGGCCGTCGGGAACAGCGGATCGGCCCCGTCTGTGACCAGGGCGTCGGCCGGCTTCGAGAAGAAGAAGGGTTCGGCGCGCTCATGACCCATCTCGCGGGCGTGGGCGGCGTAGTTCTGGCCGACGCACAGGATGCGGCGCACGGGCAGGCGGGCGGCGCGGCCGACGATCGGCAGGGACGGCGTCGGCGCGGGCGGGAACAGCCAGTCGATCATGCCCGTTGTCTAGGCCGGGACGCAGCGTTTCGCCAGCGCGTGCGAGCCCTGCTGCAATGCGGAACCGCCACGCCGCAGTGGCGTTCCGGCTCAGGGTTCTCTATCTAACCGTCAAGCTTGCAGAGCGGAGCGCGCACATGGCCACCACCAAGGCAGCACGGACAGCCGTGAAGAACGACATCAATACCCTCAAGGACGACCTCAAGACGCTGGGCGCCGAGGAAAAGGCGCGGCTGCGCGAAAAGGCGACGGCGGCGGAAACGCGCCTGCGCGCCAAGGCGGCCGAGACCGAGGCCCGCCTGCGCGAGCAGTCGGAAGTCCTGCGCGAGCGCGCCCGGGGCTACTACGACACCGCCCGCGTGCGCGGCCGCGAATACTACGACGAGGCCTCGGAACGCATCGACGAGGCCCAGCGCTACCTGACCGAGCGGGTGCAGGAGCGGCCGATGCAGTCGACCGCCATCGCGCTCGGCGTCGGCGTCGTGCTGGGCCTGCTGCTCGCCGGCCGTCGCCGCTGATGATCGGCGGAAGCGTCGCCCGCAGGTTGGCGAAGAAGGCCGTCGCGGCCGCCGTGGCCGCGGCCGCGGCCCTGGTGGCGGTGCTCGCCCTCGGGGCGACGATCTTCTTCGCCCTCTGCCTGGTCCTGGTTCCCCTCGCCGCAGCGGCCGTCACCATGCTGCTGTTCGCCCTGATCGCCCTGGCGGTGGTCATGGTCTTCCTGCGCCGCGAGGCGGCCGAGGCCGAGGTCGAGGAAGAGGAACCGATGGGGCTGGGCGAACGCGCCTATGTGCTGTTCCGCCAACGGCCGATTCTCGGCACGGCGGCGGCGCTGGCGGGCGCCTTCATCTTCCTGCGCAATCCGGCCCTGGCGACCATGGTGGCCGCCGCCTTCACCGAGAAATCGCACGGCCGCGGCCGCCGCTGAGGCGGAACGGCGGCCCACCGGGGACGTTGGCTAACAAGGTGCGGCGGTGTGCAGCCGCTCCTTGGATCAACCAACCGGGAGTCTGCTCATGCTTCGCTGGGCCCTCATCTTCCTCGTACTCGCCATCATAGCCGGCGCCTTGGGCGCGGGCGGCGTGGCCGGCCTGTCGATGAACATCGCCGTCGTACTGTTCGTCATCTTCCTGATCCTGCTGGCGGTGCACTTCTTCCAGGGCCGACGAGGCACCCGGATCTAGGCTGAACCCCTGCATTAGAGGGCCGCGGCGTCGCCGCGGCCCTTTCCGTATCAGGACCGGGTCAGGTCGCCGCCCGTTCGCGCTCGCCCGGGACGTTGGGGTCGGGAGCGGTCGCCCGCTTGCGGGTGTCCTGACGGCGCGGGAGCCGCCACTGCTGACCCGGTTCGAAGCGGTCGCCCGTCCAGGCGATGGTGGTGATCACGATCTCGCGGGCGTCCCATTCGATCTGGTTGAAGCTGGGCGGCGCTCCCCGCTCGCGATTGGACAGGGTTCCGCAGCCGACTGCATAGGAGCAGTGGTCGCCAAGATGGATCGGCAGGGCGAAGGGCACGTGGACGTGTCCCGTGGCGACGAGGTCCACCCCCGCCTCGGCGAAGATCGCCGCCGCCGCCTCGCCGCGCTTGACCTCGCCGGTCATCGGCGCGCCGATCATTTCGATGAGGGGGTGGTGGCAGGCGAGGATACGAAGCGCGCCGGCCGGCGCCTGGCGCAAGGCCTCGGCGGCCTTCCTCGTCTGCGCCAGGTCGATGACGCCCTTCGACCAATTCAGCCGCGCCTGCCAGCCGCGCGCTGTGACCACGCCGCGCACCATGACCGTGTCGCTGAGGAACTGGTGATCATGCGCAGGGTGGCCGATGGCCCGTTCGAAGGCCCGCCACGGGTGGAACAGGCGGGCGGGAAGGCTCCAGTAGGGGACGTCGTGATTGCCGACGATGACGAAGGTCGGCTCGGGCATCCGCCGGATCCAGTCGCCCGCGGCGGCGAACTCGTCCGGCAGGCCTTTCTGGGTGACGTCGCCGGTGATCAGGACCAGGTCGGCAGGCGTGGCGTGGGCGTAGTCGAGCGCGGCGGCGCAGGCGTGCCGGTGCTCGCGGCCGAAATGCACATCGGAAAACTGCAGCACCCGCCCCACTAGATGCTGTCCTCCGCCGCCGGAGGGTTCGGCGCGAGGGCGCGGAAGGCATGGGGCAGGAAGCGGACCCGCGCCGTGTGGTGCAACAGCATGGGCTCGCCGTCGATCACCGCCGGAATGCGCGACCGGGCGCGCAACTCCACGCGCCGCGTCGCCCGGGTGGTGACGGCGGGATCCTGGCGCCAGTCGTCCAGCACGGCGTGCGCCGCCAGCCGGAAGGCCTGCACCGCGTCGGCGGGGTTCATGGCCGCGGCTTCGAGACCGGTGTCCTCTTCCATCGCCCGGGAGATCATCGGGCTGATCAGCACCAGGGCCTCGGCCCGGCGCGGCGGGCGACCGTCCAGCGCGAACCGCATCTGACCGGTGAAGGCGCGCTTCAGCGCCCGCCGGGCGTAGGCCCAGGCCAGCCCCAGCTTGCCGACCCGCATCGCCTCGCGGGCCGGAGCCCAAAGGGCCGGGGATCCGAAGATGGCGGCGCAATAGAAGGACCGCACGGTGTCGCCGTCCGAGACCTCGCCGCCGGCCACCGACTGCGGCGCGCCCTCCTCCAGAGCGACCTTGAGCGCAGCCTTCCAGTCGCCTGTGCCGTAGAGGGCTTTTGGAAGCATGTTCATGGTGCCGCCGGGCAGCGGCGCGACCAGCGGGCCGGACGGCCCGACCCGGGAGGCGATCGAACCGGCGGTGCCGTCCCCGGCGAGAACGAAGAGGACGTCGGGCCTGGCCTCGATCGCCGCCTCGATCTGGGCGTCGAAGCGGCCGGTTTCCAGCGTCTCGACGGTGGCCTCGCAGGCGTAGCGGGCGAGGATGCCCTCCGCTTCCCCGGCCGCTCCGGGACCCACGCTGCCGGACAGCGGATTGACCAGCATCAGGACGCGCCTGAGCGGCGCATGGCGGGTCAGCTCGCAACGGTCAGCCGCCGCAGTCCCGGGCGCATCTTCAGGCCCGCTCGCGGGATCGGCCGCTGGCGTGAGGGTCAGGTTCATGCCGCCCGAACGTCCCGCCCGGAGCGATGTTCCGGGCGGGACGGGCAAGCGGTGCGGTTATTTCTTGAGCTCGTCCGAAGCCGCGGCGGCGCCAGCCTGGGCGGCGTCGCCGGCCTTGGCCGCGGCCTTGCCCGCCGCGTCGCCGGCCTGGTCGGCGACCCTGGGGGCCTCGCCCCGGACCTTGTCGACCGCGGCGGAGATCCAGCCGTCCATGATGGCGCCGCCTTCGGCCAGCGACTTCTCCTTGATCCCCAATACGGCGGTCAGGACGCCGAACAGGGCCAGGAGCGTCACCACCAGGCTGATGAAGGGATTACCCCTGCGACGCCGGGTGCGGGCCCACACAGGACTGTGATCGCCGTCATCCGCCATGCGGACCGGTTGGGAAAAACGCATACGAAACCCCCGTCTCTTGCCCCGTGCGGGGCCCTCCGCGCCCCCTGCGCGGATTATGGTAAAGCCTAATACAGGCCTGACGGGGAGCATAGCTGTGGAACCGTCACGGTTATCCAGCATTATCTCCCGTGGGGCGAACCCGAGGGATGAAGGACATACCTATGAAAAAGGCAATCATCGCGATCGCCGGCGCCGGCTTGCTGGCCACCGCGTGCGCCAGCGATCCGTACGGCGGCACCAATGAGACGGTCCGTCAAGGCGCGATCGGCGCGGGCATCGGCGCAGTGGCCGGCGCGATCATCGGCAACAACGTCGGCGACGGCAATGCTGGGACCGGTGCGGCCATCGGTGCGGTCGTGGGCGGCGCCGCCGGCGCTATCCGCGGTTCGCAGCAGGACCGGGCCAATCAGCAGCGCTACCGCGACAGCCAGGGCCGGTACTACTATTGCTACGATAATCGGCAAACCGAGTGCTACTGGGAGAACGGCCAGCGCCGGTACTAGGCGCGGGCGGTTTTCGAGTGAACAGGGCGGTTCGTCGGAGACGGGCCGCCCTTTTTCCTGAGAGAGGGCCGGATGAAGGGGCTGGGTCTGTTGTTGGCCGGCGCGGGCGTGCTGGCGATTGCGGGATGCGCAGAGACGGGAAGCCGGGGGCCGCTGGTCGCCGAGCCGAATGCCTGCGCGCCGCAGAAGTTCGACATCTATTTCCGCGAGGGCGAGGCGCGTCTGACCGACCCCGCCCTGCACGCCATCGGCCTGACGGCCACCCAGCTGCAGGGCTGCGACATCCGCAAGGTCGAGGTCGTCGGCCTTGCCGACGCCAGCGGCGGACCCGACGCCAACCTTGACCTGTCGGAACGCCGGGCCCTCGCGGTGACCGAGGCGCTGGCGGCCGCGGGCTGGCCGGCGCCGGCCTTCAGCCTCGTCGCGGCGGGGGAGTCGGGCTCTGTCGCGGCCGACGGCGCGGCCGAGCCCATGCGTCGCCGCACCGAGGTGCTGGTGGAGGCGGCGCCGCGCTGAGACAGGACGACGCGTGACGCGGGGCGACGCAGGCGGCTAAGGTCGCCGCCGTGATCCGGCAGTTCAGACTCCTCCTCCTCCTCATCCTCGCCGTGCTGGCCGCGCCCACCGCGGCGGCGGCGCAGGACGGCCGCGTCCAGCGCACCGAACGCATCGCCGCCGAACTGGTGGCCATGTCCCAATGGGCGGCGCCCGGTTCCACCGCCATCGTGGCCGTGCGGCAGGAGATCGAGCCCGGCTGGCACACCTACTGGCGCAATCCCGGCGACTCGGGCGCCGCGACCACCCTCGACTGGACCCTGCCGGCGGGCGTGAACGCCGGCGACATCGTCTGGCCCGTGCCTGAGCGGCAGCGGCTGGCCGGGCTGATGAACTACGGTTACTCGGGCGTGGTCTATCTGCCCGTTCCGATCGAGGTTCCGCCCACGGCGCGGCCCGGGACAACCCTGCCGCTGTCCGTGAAGGCCCTGTTCTTCGTTTGCAGCGACGAGATGTGCGTCCCGGACGAACTGACCCTGACCCTCGACCTGCCGGTCCGGGACGGGGCGGCTCCGCCGGACGGTCGCCATGGAGCGGCGATCGGGTCCGTGCTGAAGACAGCGCCGCGTCCGGCCGGGATCGAAGCGCGAGCAGCGCTGACGAACGGCGTCCTGACCCTGACGGCGACCGGCGGGCCGCTGGCCGGGCGCGAACCGGGGACCGGCTATTTCTTCCCGTTCGAGACCGGCGTGATCGAGCATCCCGCGCCGCAGGGCGGGACGTGGGGGCCGCAAGGCCTGAGCCTGGCGATACAGGCCGGCGGGGACCTGCGCAGCGGGGGTCTGAAGGGCCCGGTGGCGGGTGTGCTGGTGACCGATCACGGCGCCTGGGAGGTCACGGCCGAGCCGGGGCCGCCGCTGGCCGGCGCCTCGGGCTCGGGCGACCTGGCGCCGGCCGCGGACGGGCCGGTCCGGCCGGTCGAAGGGCCCGGCGTTTCGGCCGCGAGCTTCCTGCAGGCGGCGCTGTTCGCCCTGCTGGGCGGGCTGATTCTCAACCTGATGCCCTGCGTCTTCCCGATCCTCGCCATGAAGGCGGCGGCGCTGGGCGCGGCGGCGCACGACCCCGCGCGGGCGCGCCGCGACGGCCTGGCCTTCCTGGCCGGGGTGCTGACCACCTTCGTCGGCCTGGCCGGACTGCTGCTGGCGCTGAGGGCCGGCGGCGAGGCGGTCGGCTGGGGCTTCCAGCTGCAGTCGCCGGCGGTCACCGCCGGCCTGTCGCTTCTGATGCTGGCCGTGGCGCTGAACCTGTCCGGCGTGTTCCACATGGGCGCCGGACTTCAGTCCGCAGGCTCAGGCCCGCTGGCGCGGCTGCCAGGCGCGGCCGGCGCCTTCTTCACCGGCATGCTGGCGGTGGTCGTGGCGGCCCCCTGCACGGCGCCGTTCATGGCCTTCGCCCTGGGCGCAGCGCTGCTGATGCCCTGGCCGCTGGCGCTGGCGGTCTTCTTCATGCTCGGCCTGGGCCTGGCCCTGCCCTTCGTGCTGGTCAGCCTGAGCCCGGCCCTGCTGGCGCGCCTGCCGCGGCCGGGACCGTGGATGGAGCGGCTGAAGAACCTGCTGGCCTTTCCGATGTACGGCGCCGCCCTGTGGCTGGTCTGGGTGTTCAGCCGACAGACGGGCGCGGAAGCGCTGGCGCTGCTGTTCGCAGCCGGTCTGATGCTGGCGCTCGCGGCGTGGCTGGCCGGCGGCGCCCAGGCGGCGCGGACCGCGGGCCGGCCGGGGCGGCTGCATCTGACCGCTGGCGCCGTCGCCCTGCTGATCGCCTTGGGCTCCGTGACCGCCGCCGTGCGCATGCCGGTCCCCGAAGCCGGAGGTTCCCCGGCGGCGACATCGGGGGCGGGGCCGACCAGCGCGCCATGGTCGCCGGCGGCGATCGAGGCGGCGCGGGCGCAGGGCCGGCCGGTTCTGGTCAACTTCACCGCCGACTGGTGCGTGACCTGCAAGATCAACGAGCGAACGGCGCTGGGCGGGGCCCGCGTCGCGAAGGCGATGGAGGCTGCCGGGGCGGTCTATCTGG
>JAEYUE010000281.1 GCA_023433655.1 Pseudomonadota bacterium
GGCTTCTTCCCCCTGCCCGAGCCGCTGACCCAGGGCCCGGCCCCGCGGGTGATGAGCCTGCGCGACGGCGCGGCCAAGATGTCCAAGTCCGACCCCTCGGACGCCTCGCGCATCAACCTGACCGACGACGCCGACGCCATCGTCGCCAAGATCCGCAAGGCCCGCACCGACCCGGACGTCCTGCCGGACACGGTCGAGGGGCTGGAAGGCCGCGCCGAGGCGAAGAATCTGGTGACCATCTACGCCGCCCTCGCCGACCAGAGCCGCGAGCAGGTGCTGGCGCAGTTCGCCGGCCAGGGCTTTGGCCAGTTCAAGCCGGCCCTCGCCGAGCTGGCGGTGGAATCGCTGGCGCCCGTCTCGGCCGAGATGCGCCGCCTGATGGCCGACCCGGCCGAGGTCGACCGGGTGCTGAAGGACGGCGCCGAACGCGCCGCCGCCGTCGCCGATCCGGTGGTCGACGAGGTCAAGCGGATCGTCGGCTTCTGGCGCGCCTGAGCGGGTTCCGGACGCCGCATACGCAGCAGGTCTGGCCAACGGCCCCGCTTCGCCTAGGTAAGAGGGCATGATCCCCGACCACCCCCTCGACCGCCCGGTGTGGAGCGCCCTGAGCGGCCGCCTGGCCTCGTTGGCCATCCGCCGCGAGGTCGACGGCGGCGCCGCCCTGCGGCTGGATCCGGACATCGGGGTCTTCCTGTGCGCTGCGGACGGCTCGGCCGGCAGCCGCGCGGCCCTGGCCGATCTCGCGCGCCGCTATCCCGGCGCGGGGCTCGTCGAACCCGAGGGCGAGCCGATCACCGACGTCGTGCCCGACGTTCCCGTCATCTCCCGCGCCCCCTGCGTGCAGATGACCGCCGCGGTCCTGGCTCCGGGCGCGGCGGACGATGTGGATGTCCTCACCCTGACCGAGACCGACGCGGACGAAATGCTGGCGTTGGCCACGCTCACGAAACCCGGACCCTTCCGGCGCGGGACCCTCAGGCTCGGCGGCTTCATCGGGGTGCGTCGCGAGGGGCGGCTGGTCGCCATGGCCGGGGAGCGGATGAAGGTCGACGGCTTCACCGAGCTCAGCGGCGTCTGCACCCATCCGGACTTCCGCGGCCAAGGTCTGGCCGGGCGGCTCAGCCGGCTCGTCGTCGCGCGCATCCTGGCGCGGGGCGAGCAGGCCTTCCTGCACGGCTACGCCGAACACGCGGCGACGGTGGCCTTCTACGAGAGCCTCGGCTTCCGCGTGCGGGCGCGGATGACCTACACCGTGCTGGCCTAGGAGACGCGGTCCAGCCGGGCGACGAAGAAGCCGTCCAGCCCGCCCCTCTCGGCCCACATCGACGGCAGGATGCGCAGCCAGCCTTCCGGCGTCAGCGCCTCATCCGGCGCGCCGAGCGCCGCCGGGTCGGCGGGGGCGGTGCGGAAGGCCGGGTTGCGGCGCAGGAAGGCGATGATCTGGGTCTCGCCCTCCTCGCGCTCCAGCGAGCAGACGCAATAGACCAGCCGCCCGCCGGGCTTGACCCGCTCGGCGGCGGCGTCGAGCAGGCGATGCTGCACGTCGGCCAGCTTGGCGACGTCGGCGGGGCGGGTGGCGCGCAGCACCTCGGGATTGCGCCGGAAGGTGCCGGTGGCCGTGCACGGCGCATCCAGCAGCACGGCGTCGAAGGCGCGCGGGTCGTCCCAGTCCTCGGCCGGAGTGACGACGATCTCCGCCCCCAGTCCGGTGCGCTCAAGGTTCTGGCGCAGACGGTTGAGCCGCTTGTCCGACCGGTCCAGCGCCACCACCGAAGCGCCCGCCGCGGCCAGCTGCAGGGTCTTGCCGCCGGGGGCGGCGCACAGGTCGGCGATGGCCTCGCCGGCCTTCGGGGCGAGCAGTCGGACCGGCACCGCGGCGGCCGCGTCCTGCACCCACCAGGTCCCGTCCCCGAAGCCCGGCCAGCCGGCGATGTCGCCGCGAAGACCGGTGCGCACCGAGCCGCCGGGCAGGACCTCGCCGTCGACGGCCTCGGCCACGGCGGCCGGATCGACGCCCGGGCGGACGCTCAGGTCGGTCGGCGGCTCCTCGCGCGCTGCCAGGGCCAGACCGGCCAGGGTCGGCTCGCCGTACGTCGCGCGCCAGCGGGCGGCGATCCAGTCGGGCAGGTTGGACTCGGCCGTGGTCAGGCCCGGTCCCTCGCGCTCGACGCCGCGCAGCACGGCGTTGACGAGGTTCTTGTAGGGCCGCGTCTTCGGATCGCGTTCGGCCAGCTTGACCGCCGTCGACACCGCCGCGAAGGCCGGCGTCTCCAGCACGAGTGTCTGGGCCAGGGCGACGCGCAGGATGGTGCGCACCGCCAGCGGCGGCGCCTTCTGAAGGCGGCGGTCGAGGATCTGGTCGATCTCGCCCAGCCGGCGCAGGGCGGCCATGGCCACGGCGCGGGCGAAGGCGCGGTCCGGGGCGGGCAGGGCGGCCACCTCCCGGAACGACAGGGCGGCGTCGAGCCCGCCCCGGCCGTCCAGCGCGGCGTTGAGCAGCACCCCGGCGGCCAGCCGCGCCTCCACGCCGATGTCGGC
>JAEYUE010000339.1 GCA_023433655.1 Pseudomonadota bacterium
AGCGAGTCGGCGCCCAGATCGTCGATGAAGCTGGCCTTTTCAACGACCTTTTCCGGATCGGCGTCCAGGTGGTCGATGACGATCTTGCGGACGCGTTCCAGGGTGTCGGACATGGGTGTCTCTGCTCTTTGGGCCGCGGGCGCGGCTGTTGTCTCTGTCTTTGCCGTATGACGACGGCGACGGCTGCGCAAGCCTTCAACGAAGACTCACCCCAACCGGTTGCGAGGGCTTTAGCACAGGCGTGAGGGCTGGAAATAGCCCGTCACCATCCGTGATCAGCCTAGATCATCGCCATGCCGCCGTTGACGTGGAGGGTCTGGCCGGTGACGTAGGCGGCCTCGTCGGAGGCGAGATAGACGGCGGCGGCGGCGATCTCGTCGCCCTGGCCGAGGCGGCCGGCGGGGATCTTCGACAGGATGGTCTCGCGCTGCTGGTCGTTGAGCACGTCGGTCATCGGGCTGGCGATGAAGCCGGGGGCGATGCAGTTCACCGTGATGCCGCGGCTGCCGACCTCCTGGGCCAGCGACTTGGAGAAGCCGATCATGCCGGCCTTGGAGGCGGCGTAGTTGGTCTGGCCCGGGTTGCCGGTGACGCCGACCACCGAGGTGACGCCGATGATGCGGCCGGCGCGGCGCTTCATCATCCCCTTCACGGCGGCGCGGGTCAGGCGGAAGTAGGATTCCAGGTTGACCTTCAGAACGTCGGCGAAGTCCTCGTCCTTCATCCGCATCAGCAGGCCGTCTTTCGTGATGCCGGCGTTGGCGACGAGGATGTCCAGCGGCGCGCCGGCGGCTTCCTCGGCGCGGCCGATCAGGCCGTCGACCGACTCCGCGTCGGACAGGTTGGCCGCGGCGGCGAAGGCGCGTTCGCCCAGCTCCTTCGCCAGATCCTGCAGCACGGCCTCGCGGGTGCCGGAGAGGACGACGACGGCTCCTTGCGCGTGCAGGGCGCGGGCGATGGCCCCGCCGATGCCGCCGGTGGCGCCGGTGACGAGGGCGGTCTTGCCGGTGAGGTTGAACATGGCGGGCTCCGGTGGCTTCGGTGTGGTGACGAGTGAAAAGTGCTAGTGAGCGAGAGGCGAGCCGCGTGAGAGCAGACGGTCGCCGCAGCGGCTCACCCCTTGCTCACTGGCACTCTTCACCCAAGGCTCTTCGCGAAGGCCTCAAGGTCTTCGGGCGTATTGAGCGACAGGCTCTCGGCGTCCGGCGAGATCCGCTTGGCCATGCCGGTCAGGACCTTGCCCGAGCCGATCTCGGCGAAGCGGGTCACGCCGCCCTCGCCCGCCATCCACTCCATGCTCTCGCGCCAGCGGACGCGGCCGGTGACCTGTTCGATGAGCAGGCGGCGGATGACCTCCGGGTCCTGTTCGGGGCGGGCGGTGACGTTGGCGACGACGGGGACGGCGGGGGCCTGGATGCGGGCCTCGGCCAGCGCCGTGGCCATCTCGTCGGCGGCGGGCTGCATCAGCGGGCAGTGGAAGGGAGCCGAGACGTTCAGCGGGATGGCGCGGGCGCCGAGCTCCTTGGCCTTCTCGATGGCGCGGTCGACGGCGGCCTTGTCGCCCGAGATGACGACGTTGCCGGCGTTGTTGTCATTGGCGACGACGCAGACGCCGACCTCGGAGCCGGCGGCGGCGGCCGCCTCGGCGAGGGCGAGGTCGGTCTTCGGGCCGATCAGCGAGGCCATGGCGCCCCGGCCGACGGGGACGGCGCGCTGCATGGCCTGGCCGCGCAGCTTCAGCAGGCGGGCGGTGTCGGCGAGGCTGATCGCCCCGGCGGCGCACAGGGCGGAGTATTCGCCGAGGGAGTGGCCAGCGACGAAGGCGGCGCGGTCGACGCCGACGCCGAATTCGGCCTTCAGGGCGCGGGCGGCGGCGACGGAGACGGCCATCAGCGCGGGCTGGGCGTTCTCGGTCAGGGTCAACTGGTCCTCGGGCCCCTCGCGCATCAGCTGCGACAGCTTCTGGCCGAGGGCGTCGTCGACCTCGGCGAAGACCTCGCGGGCGGAGGCGAAGGCGTCGGCGAGGGCCGCGCCCATGCCGACCGACTGGCTGCCTTGTCCGGGGAAAAGCAGGGCGAGGGTCATGAGGGGCTCCGTTGAATCGTGGGGCGGAGGGGTAGGACGGAAGGGCGGACGGGGCAAGCGCGCCACGCTCCAACTCAGAACAGCACGGCGGGGTTCATGATGCGGTGCGGATCGAGGGCGGCGCGAATGGCCTGCATGGTGCGGATTTCTACGGGCGACTTGTAGCGGCGGGCCTCGTCGGTCTTGAGGCGGCCGAGGCCATGCTCGGCCGAGATGGAGCCGTCGTGGCGGGCGACGATGTCGTGGACGATGCGCGAGCCCTCGGCCCAGCGGGCGAGGAAGGCCGGCAGGTCCTCGCCGGGCGGGCGCAGCACGTCGTAGTGGAGGTTGCCGTCGCCGACATGGCCGAAGACGCTGATCCGCGCGCCGGGGTGGAAGCGCCCGAGCGCCGCGGCGGCCTCGTCGAGGAAGGCGGGGATGCGCGAGATGGGCACGGAGACGTCGTGCTTCCAGCCGCCGCCCTCGGGCTTCTGGGCGGCCGACTGCTCCTCGCGCAGCTTCCACAGGGCGGCGCGCTGGGCGTCGTTCTGGGCGATGGCCGCATCGGTGATCAGGCCGGCCTCGAAGGCCTCGGCCAGCAGGCGCTCCATGGCGGCGCCGGCGGCGGCGGGGTCGCCTGAAACCAATTCGATGAGGACGTACCACGGCGGCGCAGACTCCAGCGGCTCGCGCGTGTCGGGGATATGGGTGAGGACGAACTCCATGCCCAGGCGCCGCATCAGTTCGAAAGCCTCGACCCCGCCGCCGGTTTCCGATTTGGCGCGGGCCAGCAGTTCGATGGCGGCGGCGGGGCTGTCGAGGCCGACCATGGCCGTGGCGCGGCCGCGCATGACCGGGAACAGCTTCAGCGTCGCGGCGGTGACCACGCCGAGGGTGCCCTCGGCGCCGATGAGCAGCTGTTTGAGGTCGTAGCCGGTGTTGTCCTTCCGCAGACGCTTGAGGCCGTGGAAGATTTCACCGCTCGGCAGGACGGCCTCGAGGCCGAGGACGAGGTCGCGCATGACGCCGTAGCGCAGCACGGCGGTGCCGCCGGCGTTGGTCGAGACGGCCCCGCCGACCGAGGCCGTACCCTCGGCGGCGAGGCTGAGCGGGAACAGGCGATCGGCGGCGGCGGCGGCCTGCTGGGCCTCCAGCAGCGTGACGCCGGCCTCGACGGTCATGGCGTCGTCGAGCGGGGTGACGTCGCGCACGGCGCGCAGCCGGCGGGTCGAGAGCAGCACCTCGCCGTGCGGCACCTGGCCGCCGACCAGGCCGGTGCCGCCGCCCTGGGTGACAAGGGGGATGCGATGCTCGTGGCAGACGCGCACGGCGGCGGCGACCTGCTCCGTGGAGCGCGGCAGCAGCATCAGGGGGGTGTGGCCAGTCCAGCGATTGCGCCACTCGGTCAGCCACGGCGCGATCTCGGCCGGATCCTCGGTCCAGCCGCCGTCGCCGACGGCGGACCTGAGGACGGCGAGGGCTTCGGCGGAGGTCATGGCCGCGGTTGTGTCAAACTCGCGGGCGGGGCGCTAGGGTCGGCGCATGCCCCCTTCCCTGCCCGCTCCCGTGCCCTGCGTCGGCGTCGTCTGCCTGCGCGGGGACGAGGTGCTGCTGATCCGGCGGGGACGGCCGCCGCGGCAAGGCGAGTGGAGCCTGCCCGGCGGGCGCATCGAGCCGGGCGAGCGGGCCGTGGACGCGGCGCTGCGCGAGCTCCGCGAGGAGACGGGGATCGAGGCCGAGATCGTAGGCCTGGTGGACGTGGTCGACGGGGTCTTTCCCGAGGCCGGACGGCACTATGTGCTGATCGACTACGCCGCCCGCTGGCTGTCGGGCGAGCCGGTCGCCGGGGACGACGCCGCGGAGGCCCGCTTCGCGGCGCTGGCCGAGGCCGAGGCGCTGGTCGAGTGGAGCGAAACGCGGCGGATCATCCGCGCGGCGGCGGAGAAGATTACAGCGAGTTCATGAACGGCCGACCGGTTTCGCTGGCGGGCGGGGCCCCGGATGATAACCTGCGCGGTATCGGGAGGTATCCATGGACTATTCCACACTCTTCGTCGGCGCCCTTGTCCTGCTGGCGTTCGTGCTGCTGTTCAGCGTTGTGAAGATCGTGCCGCAAGGTCGCGAATACACAGTGGAAAGGTTCGGAAAATACACCCGCACCCTGACCCCTGGCATCAGCCTGCTGACCCCGTTCGTCGAGCGCATCGGGCGGCGGATGAACATGATGGAGCAGGTGCTGGACGTGCCGACCCAGGAAGTCATCACCAAGGACAACGCCATGGTGAAGGTCGACGGCATCGTCTTCATCCAGGTGATGGATGCGGCGGCCGCCGCGTACCGGGTCGACAACCTGCCCTACGCGATCGCCCAGCTGTGCATGACTAACCTGCGCACCGTCGTCGGCTCCATGGAGCTGGACGAGGTGCTGAGCCAGCGCGACGCGATCAACACCCGCCTGCTGCAGGTCATCGACGCCGCGACCGAGCCGTGGGGCATCAAGGCCAACCGCATCGAGATCAAGGACCTGACCCCGCCGGCCGACATCACCAACGCCATGGCCCGTCAGATGAAGGCCGAGCGCGAGCGCCGCGCGGTGATCACCGAGGCCGACGGCGAGAAGCAGGCGGCCATCGCCCGCGCCGAGGGCGCCAAGCAGGCCGCCATCCTCGAGGCCGAGGGCCGCAAGGAAGCCGCCTTCCGCGACGCCGAGGCGCGCGAGCGCGAGGCTGAGGCTGAAGCCAAGGCGACGGCCATGGTGTCGGAGGCCATCGCCCGCGGCGACGTCAACGCCATCAACTATTTCGTGGCCCAGAAATACGTCGAGGCCTTCGCCGATCTGGCCCGCAATCCGACCCAGAAGACGGTTATCGTGCCGGCCGAAATGGGCGCCCTTGTGGGCTCCATCGCCGGCATCGGCGAACTGGTCGGCCTGGCCAAGGAGCAGCAGCAGACCCGCACCGACACCCGGGCCGCGGCTCGCACCGCGCCGCCCTCCCCGC
>JAEYUE010000050.1 GCA_023433655.1 Pseudomonadota bacterium
GCCTCCAAGAAGCAGTACCTGATCGGTGAAATCTATATCGACGCCGCCCGGGTCGGAGGCCAGCAGGCGGCGCTGAACGGCGCCAACCAGTTGGTCCAGCAGATGGTCCAGGGCGCGCCGTTCCAGGCCGTTGCGCAGCAGTTCTCGTCGGCGCCGTCGGCGACTCGCGGCGGCGACGCCGGCTGGGTCGTCGCCGGCACGGTGAATCCAATTCTTCAAGCTGCTATGGACCAGCTTGAAATTGGACAACTTTCTCGGCCGATCCCGGTGGAAGGCGGAGTGTATGTCATCTACATGCGCGACAAGCGGGATGGGGCGGCGGCGAGCCTGGTGCAGCTGAAGCAGGTGATGGTGGAGCTGCCGGAGACGGCGAGCGAGGCGGAGGTGGCGGCGGCCAGCCAGAGGCTGACGGCGCTGCAGCCGCAGCTCACCTGCGAGAACATGCTGCAGCGCGCGACGTCGGAGCAGGGCCTGCTCGGCGCCGACCTCGGCGAGGCCGACGTGCAGAACCTGGCCCCGCAGTTCCAGCAGGTCGCCCGCTCGGCCGCGATCGGCAGCGTCAGCACCCCGATCCGCACTCCACTGGGCCTGCACCTGGTCGGCGTCTGCGGCCGTCGCGTCGGCGGCGCCGAGGCCCCCGACCCGCGCACCATCGAGAACCAGCTGTTCCGCCAGAACCTCGCCACCCTCGGCCGTCGCTACATGCGCGACCTGCGCGAGGATGCCCTGATCGAGTTCAAGCAGTGACCGCCGCCCCGCCCCCGCCGCTGGCCCTGACCCTGGGCGAGCCGGCGGGCGTGGGGCCCGAGATCGTCGCCGCCGTCTGGCGCGCCCTCAAGAACGGGCCGCAGACCTTCGCCGTCATCGGCGACGCCGGCCTGCTGCAGGCCCAGGGCGTCCCGGTGCAGGAAATCGCCGCCCCGGCGGAGGCCGCCGGCGTCTTCGCCCGGACCCTGCCGGTGCTGCACGCCCCCCTGCCCGCCCCGGTCACGCCCGGCCGGCCGGACCCGGCCAACGCCGGCGCCGTGGCCGACTGGATCGAGCAGGCGGTCGGCCTGGCCCTGTCCGGCGAGGTCGCCGGCCTGGTCACCGCCCCCATCGCCAAGGCCCCGCTCTACGCCGGCGGATTCCGCTTTCCGGGCCATACGGAGTTCCTCGCCGAGCTGACCGCCGACGCCCCCTTCGCCGGGACGCGGGGCCCGGTGATGATGCTGACGGCCAGGGATCTGCGCGCCTGTCTGGTGACCATCCACGAGCCTCTGGCGGCCGTTCCGGCGCTGGTCACCGCCGACCGGGTCATGCACACGGCCCGGGTGGTGCACGAGGCGCTGCGGCGCGACTTCGGGATCGCCGCCCCGCGGCTGGCGCTGGCCGGGCTGAATCCCCACGCCGGCGAGGGCGGGGCGATCGGGCGCGAGGAGCAGGAGACGCTGATCCCGGCGGCGAGGGCCCTGCGCCGCGAAGGGATGGACATCGGCGACCCGCGCCCGGCCGACACCCTGTTCCACGACGAGGCGCGGGCGACCTATGACGCCGTCCTGTGCCTGTACCACGACCAGGCGCTGATCCCGGTCAAGACCCTGGACTTCTGGAGCGGCGTCAACGCGACGCTGGGCCTGCCGGTGGTGCGCACCTCGCCCGACCACGGCACGGGCTTCGACATCGCCGGCCAGGGCGTGGCGCGGGCGGACAGCCTGATCGCGGCGGTGAGGTTGGCGGGGGAGATGGCGGGGATGAGGAGTGTCGAGTGTCGAGTGGCGAGTGGCGAGTAGTCACCGGCGGCATCCGCTCCGTGGGCAAAGTCCGACAGGGAGGTTGCCTTCTGGAGAAGCGGGACGCCGGCGCTCAACCTCGCCCCACTAGACACTCGCCACTAGCCACTTCTCACCCCTGTCGCCTATGACACGGTGGTGACGTCCGCCTCCCTCCCCTCCCTCCGTGAAAGCCTCGACGCCCACGGCCTGTCGGCGAAGAAGTCGTTCGGGCAGCATTTCCTGCTCGATCTGAACGTGACGCGGAAGATCGTGCGGCTGGCGGGGCCGTTCGGGGGGCGGGCGGTGATCGAGGTGGGGCCGGGGCCGGGCGGGCTGACGCGGGCGCTGCTGGAGAGCGACGCCGGCAAGGTGGTGCTGGTCGAGAAGGATGCCCGGTTCATTCCACTGCTGGAAGAGCTGGACGACGGATCCGGGCGGCTGGCGATCATCGAAGGGGACGCCCTGAAGGTGCGCGAGAGCGAGTTGGTCGAGGGACCGGCGCATCTGGTCTCCAACCTGCCCTACAACGTCGGCACGGCCCTGCTGATCAAATGGCTGACCGGACCGTGGACGCCGCACGCCCTGACCCTGATGTTCCAGAAGGAGGTGGCCGAGCGCATCGTCGCCGCGCCCGGGGGCGAGGCCTACGGCCGGCTGGCGGTGATCTCGCAGGCGGTCGCCGACGCCCGCATCGTGCTGCACCTGCCGGCGGCCGCCTTCACCCCGCCCCCCAAGGTGGCGAGCGCCGTAGTGCATCTGGTTCCGAAGCCGGACCGGCCGGACCGGGAGACGCTGAAGCGGCTCGAGCGGGTCACGGCGGCGGCCTTCGGGCAGCGGCGCAAGATGCTGCGGTCGAGCCTGAAACAGCTGGGCGGGGCGGGGCTGTGCGAGGCCGCCGGGATCGCGCCGGACGCGCGGGCGGAGACCGTGGATCTGGCGGGCTTCCTGCGGCTGGCGGCGACGCTGGAGCGGTGCGGCTGATGGGCGCATCCAGCCGATGACGATATGGCAGCAGGTCGGATTTGCGGTCGGCCTGCCGATCTACGCACTCGCCGGAGTCCTGGGCGGACGGGTGGAGCGGACGGGAGCCGCCGTGCTGATCATCGCCTGCATGGCCGACACCCTCATCTTCCGCTGGCAGATCTTCGGCCTTCACCTGCCGATGCTGGCGGCCGACACGCTCAGGCTGCTTGTCTTCGGATGGCTGTGTCTGAGGTCCGACCGCTGGTGGCCGCTGATGGCGACGGCGGCGATGGGGCTGATGGTGCTGGTGCAGGCTGCCCGTGTGCTGGATCCGGCGATCACTCAGTACGCCGTGGCCTCGGCCGGCGTCGGCCTCGGGTATCTGATCGACCTGGCGCTGCTGCTGGGCGTCCTGGAGCGCTGGCTGGCGGGAGAACCTGCAGCAGGCCGCGACGCGTGGGCGAAGGCCGCCCGGGCCACCGCGGCGCGGCGGAGTCGAAGGGACACGGCGCAGCCGCGCGAAGTCGGCCTCCCGTGACCTTCTGGCAACTGGCCGGACTGTGGTTCGGATTGATGGTCTACGCCCTCGCCTGGCTGCGGGGCGGACACCCGGAGCGGTTCGGCGCGGCCGTCCTGCTTTTCGCAGGTCTGCTGGCCAGCCCGTCCAATGCCTGGCAGGTCGGCGGCGCCTATCCGGGATGGGCCGTGCTCGACGGCGGCATGCTGGTGGCTCTCGGCTGGCTGGCCTTCCGCTCCGATCGATGGTGGGCGATGGTCGCCGCCTCCAGCTATGGGCTGATGGTCTTCGCACAGGTCATCCGGCTGATGGACCCGACGTTTTCGCATTACGCGATGGTGTCGGCCCATGTCGGCTTGGGCTATGTGGTGGACCTCGCCCTGCTGGGCGGCGTCTGGGAGCGCTGGCTGGCCGGGGAGCCTCCAGCGGCGCGGGCGGCGTGGGCCGCCGCCACCGCAGCACGGCAGAGCCCACACCCGCGGGAGATCCAGGCCACATGACTGTCTGGCAACTGGCGGGGCTCTGGTTCAGCCTCGCGGTTTATTCGGTCGCCTGGAGCCGGGGCGGGCGTCCCGAACGACTGGCCGCCGGCCTCCTGATCCTTGACCAGATGGTCGCGAGCCTCACCTTCTACTGGCGGCTCGACCATCACGATCTGGCCGCGGCGGCGAAGGGTTGTGTCCTGCTTGTCGTTTTCGGCTGGATGTCCCTGAAGGGAAACCGTTGGTGGCCCCTGGTAACGGTCGCGGCGCTTTCCCTGATCCTCTTCACCTACGTATGGAGACTGACGGACCCGACCCTGTCCCACTTCGCCGCCGCCTCCGCGAGGGTGGGTCTGTTTTACCTCATCGACCTGGCCCTGCTGTTCGGCGTTTGGGAATGCTGGCTGGCGGGCGATCCGCCGACGGCGCGGGCGGCGTGGGCCAGGGCGGTGCAGGTCACACAGGCCCGAAAAGCGGGGACACACACCACTTTCCGTCGTCGAGGAAAATCGCAAACCTGATGAAGAGTGGTGTGTGTCCCCACGTTCCGCATCCGGAGACTTGCATCACGTGACCCTGTGGCAGAGCGGCGGCCTGGTTTTCGGCTATGCGGTTTACGCCGTCGCCTGGCTGTGGGGCGGACGTCCGGAGCGGTTCGCGGCGGGCGTGCTGCTGGTTTTCGGCCTGCTGACCGATCCGGCCAACGGCTGGTCCCTGGGCGCCTATCGTCCCGGCTTCATGGCGATGGACAGCGCCGTCTTCCTGGCTCTTGGCTGGCTGGCTTTCCGGTCGGATCGATGGTGGGTGCTGGTCGCCGCCGCCGGGTCGGCCCTGATCTTCCTCGCGGTCGTCCTCCGGCTGCTGAATCCGGGCCTGTCGCATGACGCGATGGTGTCTGCGAAGATCGGCCTGGCCTATGTCATCGATCTGGCCCTTCTGCTGGGCGTCTGGGAGCGTTGGCTGGCCGGGGAGCCGCCGGCGGCGGGGGCGGCGTGGGCCAGGGCGACGCAGGTCACGCAGGCCCGAAAAGCGGGGACGCACACTTCCCACCGTCGAGGAAGATCGCAAACCTGATGACAGGTGGTGTGTGTCCCCACTTTCCTGAAATCAGCAAAAAGGGCCGCTCCCGGGGGAGCGGCCCTTCCATTGTCAGCCGGCGTGCGGCTTCGTCAGGCGACGACCCCCGCCAGAGGGGAGGCCGGGCTCATCCGAGGGGCCGCGCGCGGCGTGAGACAATGAGACATTCGACCACCTCCTTTCGTTGTTGAAACAGTGGGTTGGAGATGGGGCGGCCGACGGTGGAATCAAGGGGGCCGGAGTCCCGGGCGAGAAACGCGGAGTCCTCAACCTTGACGAGCGCGCAGGCAGGGCGTTTCCTTGGCTGTCCCGGCCGGACCGGGGGTCCCTGCAGGAGAACGACGCATGCGTGTTCCGACCTTCACCCTTCTTCTCGCCGGCGGCGCCCTGGCGCTGGGGGCCTGCAGCGCCACGACCGCGCCCGTCGACATGGCGCGGGCCGAGGCCAACCCCTGCCCGCCGCGGAGCGAACTCGTGCCCACCGGGCGCAACACCGGCGATGCCCGACAGGATTTCAAGTGCCGCAGCCGCCACTACAACCCGGTCCGCGACACCAACGCCCGCAACGCCGCCTCGTACCGCAACCAGGCGATCGACCGGGCGCTGAGCGGGCGATCGCCGCGCTAGGGACGGTCGATCGCCCAAGCCGAGGCGCTGTCGATGTGAGCCAAAAGGGCGTTCACCCCCGCCTCGGACAGCCATTGGAAGCGACCCACGAGATGGTGGCGAATGGCGGCGGTGAAGAGCCATTCATCCTCGTCGCCTGAAAAGGGCGCGGACAAGAAGTCCATCAACGCCTCTCGCGCGGCGCGCGCCGCGTGTTCAACCTCGGCCCTCAGTGCGGGCTCCAGCCCCGCAATGAACCGCCGCAATCCGGCATCGTCTGCACCGGGTTGCAGCCACGCCACGAGCGCGTCGTTGCGCAGTGCGTCGAGGTCCGCTTGCTTGCCCACAGGTTCAGGCTGACAGGCGGTCGGAACATTCGCAACGGCTCGAGATCGGTTTCGCCACCGACCGCGACAATTTCGACGGGACATCCGGGACATCGCCGGCGGGGACATCGGAGACAGGCGGGACGGGGCCGAAAGTGAGGGTGGCCTGGCCCCTCAGACCACCTCGTTGAGCAGGGCGTCGCGGTAGTGGTCGACCCACAGGTTGCGGAAACGCTTCGAGCGTTCGGCGTGGTAGATGTGGGCCAACTCGGCGTAGGAGCGGTCGAAGTCGTCGTTGACGAAGACGTAGTCGAACAGATCGCTGTGGGCGATCTCGCCCTTGGCGTTCTGGATGCGGCGCTCGATGACGTCGTCGGCGTCCTGGGAGCGGGTGACGAGTCGCCGGCGCAGTTCCTCGAGGCTGGGCGGCAGGATGAAGACGCGGACGGCGTCGTCGGGGCATTTGGCGGCGATCTGGGCGGCGCCCTGCCAGTCGATGTCGAACAGCACGTCGCGGCCCTCGGCGAGGGCGCGGTCGATGGGGGCGCGGGGGCTGCCGTAGCGGTTGCCGTGCACGTCGGCCCATTCGAGGAAGGCGTCCTCGTCGATCAGGCGCTGGAATTCCTCATGGGAGACGAAGTGGTAGTCGCGGTCGGCGACCTCGCCCGGGCGGATCGGGCGGGTGGTCATGGAGACGGACAGCTCCAGCGCGCCGTGGTCGGCCATCAGGCGGCGGCACAGGCTGGTCTTGCCGGCGCC
>JAEYUE010000011.1 GCA_023433655.1 Pseudomonadota bacterium
CCCTGGCCGCGACCCACTAGACGCGCTGGGCCAGCATGCTCATGCGGACCAGTTCCGACAGGCTGCGGGCCTGCATCTTGGTCATGACGTTGGCGCGGTAGACCTCGACCGTGCGCGGGCTGATCTCGAGGTCGTAGGCGATGACCTTGTTGGCGTGGCCGGCGACGAGACCGTCCAGCACCTGGCGCTCGCGGGTGGAGAGGGAGGCGATGCGTTCGCGCACCTCGGCTTCCTGGCCCTCGCGCTCGGCGGTCCCGGCCCGGTCGGCCAGGGCGGCGCGGACGGAGGCGAGCAGGGCCTCGTCGTCGAAGGGCTTCTCGATGAAGTCCTTGACCCCGGCCCGGACCGCCTCGATGGCAAGGGGCACGTCGGCGTGGCCGGTCATGACGATGACCGGATGCCGCACGCCCATCTCGGCGAGCTTGCGGACCATCTCGAGCCCGTTCATCTCGGGCATGCGCACGTCGGTGACGATGCAGCCCGGGGCGAGGCGCGCGGCCTCGGCGAGCAGTGCCACGGCCGAGTCGTAGGTGCGCGACACCAGCCCCGCCGTATCGAGGAGGAAGGCCAGGGAATCCCGAACCGCGGGATCATCGTCGACCACATGGACGATCGGCTCATTCGCCATCGTAGAGTTCCTCCTCGCCTACCGAACGCAGCGTAAAGCAGAATCGGGCGCCTCCGCCCGGGTTGGGTTCGACCCAGATGCGGCCGCCGTGGGCCTCGATGATGGTCCGCGAGATCGACAGGCCCACGCCCATCCCCGTCCGCTTGGTGGTGACGAACGGCTGGAACAGCTGGTCGGCGATCTCGGGGCTGATGCCCGAGCCGGTGTCGGCGACGGTGACGCGGGCGTAGTCCTCGCCGTCGGGATCGAGGCGGATCTCGAGCTCCTTGCGGGGCGAGTCCTCCATCGCCTCGATGGCGTTGCGGATGAGGTTCAGGGCGACCTGCTGGATCTGGACCTTGTCGGCGAGCACGAGGTCGACGCTGGGCGAGAATTTGAACAGCACCCGGACGCCGTGCTCCTTGGCGCCGACGAGGGCGAGGGCGCTGGCCTCCTCGATCAGCTTGGGCAGACTCTCGACGCGGCGCTCGGCCTCGCCGCGGGCCACGAAGTCGCGCAGCCGGCGGATGATGTCGCCGGCGCGCATGGCCTGGTCGCCAGCCTTGCCAATGGCGTCCTGCAGGCGTTCGCGCGGAACCGCCTCGGCGTCGAGCAGGCGCAGGGAGCCCTTCAGATAGTTGGCCATGGCCGACAGCGGCTGGTTCAGCTCGTGGGCCAGGGCCGAGGCCATCTCGCCCATGGCGGTGAGGCGCGAGATGTGGACCAGTTCCGACTGCAGCTCCTGCAGGCGCTGTTCGGTCTGCTGGCGTTCGCTGAGGTCGCGGACGAAGCCGGTGAAGAAGCGCTGGTCACCGGAGATCATCTCGCCGACCGCCAGTTCCATGGGGAAGGTCGAGCCGTCCTTGCGCTCGCCGACGACGACGCGGCCGACGCCGATGATGCGGCGCTCGCCGGTGGCCAGATAGCGCTCCAGATAGCCGTCGTGGGCGGCGCGGTAGGGCTCGGGCATCAGGATCTTGACGTTCCGGCCGATAACTTCGTTGGCGGACCAGCCGAACAGGCGTTCGGCGGCGGTGCTGAACGACTGCATGATCCCGCGCTCAGTGATGACCACCATGGCGTCGGGGACGGTGTCGAGGATGGAGCGCAGGTGCGCCTCGCGCTGCTGGAGACCGCGGTTGGCCGCGACGATGTGCAGGCGGAGGCGGTGGTAGAGCTCGCCGCCGACGGCGATGGCCAAGCCCATGGAGAGGAAGATCGCGGCGCCGATGACCTGGGGCGCAAGGGCATTGCCGGCCAGGGCCCCGACCAGCAAGGCCGCGGCCATGCCGAGACCGGTGACGACGGCTCCCGGCACGAGGCCACCGAAGGCGCCGGCCAGAACCACGGCCGGGACGAAGAACAGGAAGGCGGTCTGGCCCTGCAGCAGGGGGGCGAGCAGCAGGCGGACGCCGAGCGCCAGCGCCACGCCGCCGACGCCCGTCGCATAGGCGAGGCCCGGACGACGTTCGGTCAGGATGCGGGCGATGACGTTCTCCCGCGGCATCGCTCCCTGGCTGTCGCTCATCCGGCCACTCCGCAAAGTCCCGTAGGTGGAAGACCCGAATGTCGCCCGCGGGCGGGTCTGGGTACTTCACCGGTCATCGGGCTCAGGCCCTCCCGTTCCATTGTTTCGCCCAGGACGCAACCATGACCGCTCCGCTTGTCGACCTCTCTGTGCACCATTCTCCGAAAGGCGTGTCGGACCGCGTCGCCTGGGGCTTCGTCAAGGCGCTGCGCTTCTTCGCCGACACCTTCTTCGCCAAGCGCTACGGACACCGGGCCGTGGTGCTCGAAACCGTCGCGGCGGTGCCGGGCATGGTCGGAGCCACGCTGAACCACCTGAAGGCCCTGCGCCGGATGAAGGACGACAACGGCTGGATCCGCACCCTGATGGACGAGGCCGAGAACGAGCGGATGCACCTGATGACCTTCATCGAGGTGTGCAAGCCGACCCTGTTCGAACGCTTCATGGTCATCGCCGTGCAGTGGGTCTTCTACCTGTTCTTCTTCGGCCTCTACCTCGTGTCGGCGAAGACGGCGCACCGGGTGGTCGGCTATTTCGAGGAAGAGGCGGTGGTCAGCTACACTCACTACCTCGCCGAGATCGACGAGGGCCGCAGCGAGAACGTGCCGGCCCCGGCCATCGCCCGGGCCTACTGGAACCTGCCGGCCGAGGCGACTCTGCGCGACGTGGTGCTGGTGGTCCGCGCCGACGAGGCCCACCACCGCGACGTCAACCACGGCTTCGCCAATGAGCTGTGCGGGGCCGAACCGGTCGCCGTGACGCCGTGCCCGCCGCACGCCGAGCTGCAGCCCGCCTGGAAGATGGCGGCCTGAGACGAAGGCCGCCATGTCCAACCGCACCCTCCCGCCGTCGTGGCGCGCCCACGCCGGGCGCAATCTCCCCCGCTACACCAGCTATCCGACGGCGGTGGCCTTCGAGGCCGCCGCCGGGGAGGGCGAAGCGAGGGCCTGGCTGGCCGCGACGCGCGCCGACCAGGCCCTTTCGGCCTATGTGCACGTGCCGTTCTGCAAGCGGCTGTGCTGGTACTGCGGCTGCCAGACCAGCGTCTTCCACGAGTACGACCGGGTCCGCGCCTTCTTCCAGACGCTGAGCCTCGAGGTCGACCTGTGGGCCGACGCCATCGGCCCGCACGCCGGGCTGACCCATCTGCATTTCGGCGGCGGCAGCCCCAACGCCCTGTCGGCGGAGGACTTCAAGGCCCTGGTCGGTCACATGGTCCGGCGATTCGGGCTGAGGCCCGGGGCCGAGGTGGCGGCGGAGCTGGATCCCGGCCTGCTGGGCGAGGCCTTCATCGACGCGGCCGGCGAGGCGGGTGTGACGCGGGTCAGCCTGGGCGTGCAGACCTTCGATCCGGAGGTGCAGGCCAAGGTCAACCGCATCCAGCCCTTCGATATGGTGGCGGCGGTCAACGAGCGGTTGCGCAAGGTCGGGATCGGGGCGATCAATTTCGACCTGATGTACGGCCTGCCCGGGCAGACGCCGGAGAATGTGGCGGCCTCGGCTGAGGCGGCCGTGTCGCTGCGGCCGGACCGGTTCGCGGTGTTCGGCTACGCCCACGTGCCGTGGATGAAGAAGCACCAGGTGATGATCAAGGAAGCCGACCTCGCCGACAGCGACGGGCGCTGGGCCCAGGCCGAGGCGGCGGACGAGACGCTGCGCGCGGCGGGCTATGTGCGCATCGGTCTGGACCACTACGCCCTGCCGGACGACCCGCTGACGGTCGCCGCGGCGGAGGGGCGGCTGCGGCGCAACTTCCAGGGCTACACCGACGATCCGGCCCCGGTGCTGATCCCCGTCGGGCCGTCGTCGATCGGGCGATTCGCCGAGGGCTTCCTGCAGAACGCCCCGACCACCGACCTGTGGGGGCGCGAAGTCGAGGCCGGGCGTCTGCCGGTGGCGCGGCGTCTGGCGGTCACCGCCGAGGACGAGCTGCGCTCGGCGGTGATCGAGCGGCTGATGTGCGATCTGACCGTCGATGTCGGGGCGCTCTGCATGGCGCACGGGTTTGACGCCGGGGCGCTCGACGAGGCCTTGGCCGGGGCGGCGGCGCTGCAGGCCGACGGCTTGTGCGTCGTGGATGGACGGCGGGTGACGGTGCCGCCCGAGGCGCATCGCGTCATGCGTGTGGCGGCGGCCTGTTTCGACGCGCGCCTGCCGGTCGCCCGGACGCGGCACGCCCCCGCGGTGTGACCCCGCGACCACGGTCGCGGGCGAACGTCGCAGTTTGTTCGGGCGCAACGTCCCGACCCGTCGATCGGCCGATGGAGGCTCCAATGGGCCGGGTCCGGAGACGCCGGGGGGCCGCAGGGAAACCGCGAGATGACAACCAGACGACTATGGATCGTCCTCGCCCTGATCATGGCGGCCTCGTTCGCCGTGCTGGGGCTGATGGGCAGGGAGATCAACCGGCAGGCCCCGCCGATACCGGCGCAGGTCGTCGACACGGCGGGGACGGTGCTGTTCACCCGCGACGACATCCAGACCGGCCAGCTGGCCTGGCAATCGATGGGCGGCCAGCAGGTCGGCTCGGTGTGGGGACACGGCGGCTACGTCGCGCCTGACTGGTCGGCCGACCAGCTGCACCGCGAGATCACCGGCCTGCTGGACATCTGGGCGCAGCGCGAGCACGGCTCGACCTACGCAGCCCTCGACGCCGAGCAGCAGGCGGCGCTGAAGGCGCGGGTCAAGCGCGAGATGCGCACCAACACCTACGACCCGGCGACGGGGACGATCACGGTGTCGGCGGACCGGGCTGAGGCCATCCGTCAGGTGAAGGCGCACTATGTCGCCCTGTTCAGCGCCGATCCGGCGCTGGAGAGCCTGCGCGAACAGTACGCCATCGCCAATGACGCGGTGCCCGACCTCGGCCGCCGCAACCAGATCGCCGCCTTCTACTGGTGGGCCAGCTGGGGCGCCTCGACCAACCGGCCGGATTCGAACATCACCTACACCTCGAACTGGCCGCACGAGCCGCTGATCGACAACGTGCCGACCTCGGCGAATATCGTCTGGTCGGTGGGCAGCGTGCTGCTGCTGATCTTCGGCGTCGCCGCCCTGGTGTTCTGGCACGCGCGCCAGCCCAAGGACGAGCATGTGGCCCCGCCGGACAGCGATCCGCTGTTCAGCATCAAGCCGACGCCGTCGATGAAGGCCGCCGGCAAGTATTTCCTGACCGTCATCGCCCTGTTCCTGCTACAGGTCGGGCTGGGCGCGGTGACCGCCCACTATGCGGTCGAGGGGCATGACTTCTACGGCATCCCGCTGTCGGAATGGATCCCGTATGCGGTGACCCGCACCTGGCACACCCAGCTGGCGGTGTTCTGGATCGCCACGGCCTGGCTGGGCACGGGCCTCTACATCGCGCCGATGATCTCGGGCCATGAGCCGCGCTTCCAGAAGCTGGGCGTCAACCTGCTGTGGGTGGCCCTGGTGGTAGTGGTGCTGGGCTCGATGGCCGGCGAATGGTTCGGCGTTCAGCAGGTGTTCGACCTGAACACCAACTGGTGGTTCGGCCACCAGGGATGGGAGTACATCGACCTTGGCCGCTTCTGGCAGATCCTGCTCTTCGTCGGCCTGTTGCTGTGGCTGGCGCTGGTGACCCGCGCCCTGTGGCCGGCGCTGCGCAAGCCGCAGCAGGCCAAGCCGGTGCTGGTCATCCTGTTCCTGTCGACGGTGGCGATCGCCCTGTTCTACGCGGCCGGCTTCATGTGGGGCAAACACACCCACATCTCGATGGTCGAGTACTGGCGCTGGTGGGTGGTCCACCTGTGGGTCGAGGGCTTCTTCGAAGTGTTCGCCACGGCGGTGATCAGCCTTCTGTTCGTCCGCCTGGGCCTGGTGCGCGCCTCGGTGGCCAACCTGGCGGTGGTGTTCGGCACCATCGTGTTCATGACCGGCGGCGTGCTGGGCACCGCCCACCACTGGTACTTCGCCGGCACGCCGACCTCGGTGATGGCCATCGGCTCGGTGTTCTCGGCCCTTGAGGTCGTGCCGCTGGCCCTGGTCGGCTTCGAGGCCTTCGAGAACTGGCGGCACACCAAGGCGGCGCCGTGGGTGCAGGCCTACAAGTGGCCGATCATGTTCTTCGTGGCCGTGGCCTTCTGGAACCTGCTCGGCGCCGGGGTCTTCGGCTTCATGATCAACCCGCCGCTGAGCCTGTATTACATCCAGGGCCTCAACACGACGGCGACCCACGCCCACAGCGCCCTGTTCGGGGTGTACGGGATGCTGGGCATCGGCCTGCTGCTGTTCTGCTTCCGCAGCCTGGCGCGGCGCGAGGCCTGGAACGACAGGCTGCTGGCGTGGACCTTCTGGCTGCTGAACGGCGGCCTGGCCATGATGGTGTTCATGTCGCTGCTGCCCATCGGCGTGGTGCAGGCCTTCGCCAGCATCGAGCAGGGCATGTGGTTCGCCCGCTCGCCGGAGGTGATCCACTCGCCGCTGGTCCAGACCCTGGTCTGGATGCGGGTGCCGGGCGACGTGGTGTTCAGCGCCGGGGCCCTGACCCTGGCCCTGTTCGCCGGCCGGCTGGTGATCGGGGGGCTGAAGCCGCGCCCCGTCGCCAAGCCGGGGGCCGAACCCGCGACCCTGCCGGCGGAGTAGGCCGGGAGGCGTACCGGGCGGGGAGCGGTTCGCCGCTTCCCGCCCACCTGTTTTTCGAGTGAGGATACGAGTCCCGTGGCCACATCCGCCGAATCCATCCGCGCCTGGTCGGGGCCGCCCCTGTTCAGCTTCGGCTTCCGCCCCTTCTTCCTGTTCTCGGCGGCCTGGGCCGCCCTTGCGGTGCCGGTCTGGGTGGCGTCGATGGCGCTGGGCGACGGCACGGTCGGGGCCATGGATGGCCGGCTGTGGCACATCCACGAGATGCTGTTCGGCTATCTGGCGGGGGTCATCGCCGGCTTCCTGCTCACGGCGGTGCCGAACTGGACCGGGCGGCTGCCGGTCACCGGCGGCTGGCTGGCCGGGCTGTTCGGCCTGTGGCTGGCGGGACGCGTGGCGGGCTTCCTGCCGGCGTCCCTGGCCGTTCCGGCGGCGGGGATCGACAGCGCCTTCCTGGTGGTGTTCGCCGGCCTGATCTGGCGCGAGGTGCTGGCGGCGAGGAACCGGCGGAACCTGCCGGTCTGCCTGCTGGTCACCCTGCTGGCGACGGCCAACATCGCCTTTCATCTGCGCGGGGTCTGGCCGGTGTTCGGCCCGGGGGCCGAGCGGGCGGCGGTGGCGGTGGTCACCGGCCTGATCGCCCTGATCGGCGGGCGGGTGACGCCCAGCTTCACCCAGAACTGGACCCTGGCGCGCGGCCTCAAGGCCGGGCCGACCCCTTTCAACCGCTTCGACGCGGGCGTGCTGGCGCTGACCGGCGTGGCGCTGGCGGCGTGGGTGGCGGCCCCATGGGCGGCGCCGACCGGCGGGCTGATGGTGCTGGCGGGGGCCGCCAACCTGGCCCGGCTGGCGCGGTGGCGAGGCTGGCTGGCGCGGCGCGAGCCGCTGGTGTGGATCCTGCACCTCGGCTACGCCTGGGTCGGGATCGGGCTGATCCTGCTGGGACTGGCGGCGCTGGTTCCGGCGGCCGTGCCCTTCACCGCGGGCGTCCACGCCTTGACCGCCGGCGCCATGGGGGTCGAGACCCTGGCGATCATGACGCGGGCGACGCGGGGCCACACCGGCCGGCCGCGGGTGGCGGACAAGGCGACCACGGCGATCTATCTGCTGATCCTCTCGGCGGCGGTGGTGCGGGTGTGCGCGCCCTTCCACGCCGCGTGGAGCGTGCCCCTGCTGGCGGTGTCGGCGACGCTGTGGGCGCTGGCCTTCGCCGGCTTCGTCGCCGCCTATGGCCCGATGCTGCTGCGGCGTTCGCTCTGAGCTTGTCCTCGCGCAAGGCGGGGGACGACGGCGTGTGAGACATGTCGGGCATGACCCGGTGTGTCTGCGAGCTCTGTGATCCGGCGAACTGCCCCCGCGACCTGTGCTGTTACGGCGAGGGTTGCTGCCAGCCGTCGGCGCCGGGCGACCGGCGGCTCGCGCTGAGGGCGCTGGGTCTGGCCGCGACGGCGCTGGGGCTGGCCGGAGCGGCGCTGCCG